>JBGSIP010000568.1:0-14123 GCA_041742495.1 Planctomycetaceae bacterium | reverse complement strand
AGGCGTCACCGCCGTCGCCTCGCATCCTTGCTGCCACCGTTGGGCTGAGGGTGCGCCCGCGGGGACCGGCGTCGGGCTGCGGTGAACTAACTGTCTGACATGCAACCACTTCGGGAAATAGTGCCGTGCCACGCCGGGATGACATTCGCAAAATCATGATCATCGGCTCGGGTCCGATCATCATCGGTCAAGCGTGTGAATTCGATTACTCCGGAACGCAAGCCTGCAAGGCACTGCGGGAGGAGGGCTACGAAGTTGTGCTGGTGAACTCCAATCCGGCCACCATCATGACAGATCCGGAAGTTGCCGACCGGACCTATATCGAGCCCATCACTTGGCAGTACGTGCAGGCGATTCTGGAGAAAGAACGCCCCTGCGCCCTGCTCCCGACGCTCGGCGGGCAAACGGGACTCAATACTGCGATGGACCTCGTCCGCCGCGGGATTCTCGACCAGTTGGGCGTGGAACTGATCGGTGCCAAAGAAGACGTCATCGCCAAGGCGGAAGGTCGCGAATCGTTCCGCGAAGCGATGCGTAAAATTGGTCTCGACACACCGCGCAGTGTGGTCGTGCGCAGCATGCTCGATGCACGGGACGTCCTGCGGGAAATCGGACTCCCCGCGATCATTCGCGCCAGTTACACCCTCGGCGGCGCCGGGGGAGGTATCGCTTATAACAAGGAGGAGTTTGAAGAGAAGGTTCGCAACGGTCTCAAGCTCTCTCCGGTGGGTGAAGTGCTGGTCGAAGAATCCATTCTCGGCTGGAAAGAGTACGAGATGGAGGTCATGCGGGATCGCGCCGACAACGTCGTGATCATCTGCGCGATTGAAAACTTCGATCCGATGGGCGTCCACACCGGGGACTCCATCACGGTGGCACCAGCGCAGACGCTCACCGACAAAGAGTACCAGCGGATGCGCGACGCGACGATCGCGGTGATGCGCGAGATTGGCGTGGAGACCGGGGGCTCGAATGTGCAGTTTGCCGTCAACCCCGACAACGGGCGGATGGTGGTGATCGAGATGAATCCCCGGGTCAGCCGCTCCAGCGCGTTGGCCTCCAAGGCGACCGGTTTTCCCATTGCCAAAATCGCGGCGAAACTCGCGGTGGGATATCACCTGGATGAGCTGCCCAACGACATCACGCGCGAGACACTGGCCTGCTTCGAGCCGACGATCGACTATGTGGTCACCAAGTTTCCGCGCTGGACCTTTGAAAAGTTTCCCGATGCCGACCCCACACTGACGATTCAAATGAAGTCGGTGGGGGAGACGATGGCCATTGGCCGCACGTTCAAGGAGTCGTTCCAGAAGGCTCTGCGGGGCCTGGAAATTGGCCATTTTGGCCTGGGGGGCGGCAAGCACGATGCCTGGGGTACGGCGCAGCAGCCGTCGCTGGATGACATCCGCCGCAAGCTGGCGATTCCCAATGCAGATCGTGTGTTCGCGATTCGCTATGCCTTCAAGGCGGGCCTCACCGTGGAAGACATTTATCGTCTCTCACGCATTGACCCGTGGTTCTTGAACCATCTGCGTGAAATCACCGAGACCGAGACCGAACTCCGGCAATACACCAATCCTCGTCAGTGCCCGCTGCCGTTGCTGCGCCGTGCCAAGGAAGAGGGCTTCAGCGATCGCCAGTTGGGCGACTGGTGGGGTTGCTCTCCGATTGACATCCGGCAGTGGCGGAAGCAGCACGGCATTGAATCGACGTTCAAGCAGGTCGATACGTGCGCGGCCGAATTTGAGGCCTACACGCCGTACTACTACTCGTCCTACGAACAGGAAGACGAAACGCCGGCTCGGCAGCCAGAAAAACCGCGTCGGATTATGATTCTCGGCGGGGGGCCCAACCGCATTGGTCAGGGGATCGAATTCGATTACTGCTGCTGTCAGGCGTCGTTTGCGCTGCGGGGCATGGGAATCGAAACGATCATGGTGAATTCGAATCCGGAAACGGTTTCGACGGACTATGACACCTCGGACATCCTGTTCTTTGAACCTCTCACCCTGGAGAACGTGCTGGATATCTGCGACCGCATGCAGCCCGATGGGGTGATCGTGCAGTTTGGTGGACAGACTCCGTTGAACCTAGCCAAGGGGCTCGAGGCGGCGGGCGTCCCGATCATTGGCACCAGCCCCGATTCGATTGATGCCGCGGAAGACCGCGAGCGGTTCCAGGAGATTCTTCACGACATCGGCCTGCGGCAGCCCCCGAACGGGCTGGCGACCGATATCGAAGGTGCCTGCGCGTGTGCCGACAAAATTGGCTACCCCGTGTTGGTACGCCCCAGTTATGTGCTGGGCGGCCGCGCCATGCAGATCTGCTACGGGCAGGAGATGCTGGTCCGCTACATGCAGGAAGCCGTCAACGCGTCCCCCGATCACCCGGTGCTGATTGACAAGTTCTTGCAGGATGCCATTGAGGTCGACGTCGATGCCATCAGCGACGGGGAAACAACCCTTGTCGGCGGCGTGATGGAGCACATCGAGGAGGCGGGAGTGCACTCCGGAGATTCCGCGTGCGCGATTCCGCCCCATTCGCTTTCGGCTGCGACGATTGAGGAAATCAAGCAGGCGGCCTATCGACTTGCCGCGGCACTGAAGGTCCGCGGGCTGATGAACATTCAGTTTGCCGTCAAGCAGATCGACGGGCGCGACGAAGTGTTTGTGCTTGAGGTGAATCCGCGGGCCAGTCGCACAGTCCCGTTTGTCTCCAAAGCCACTGGCATGAATTTGGCTCAGGCTGCTGCCAAAGTGATGGCCGGAGTTTCGCTGGCGGAACAGGGCGTGACGAGCGAGAAGTGGCCGCAGTATTACTCGGTGAAAGAGGCGGTGTTCCCGTTCAGCAAGTTCCAGGGGGTGGACATCATTCTGGGCCCCGAGATGCGCTCGACGGGCGAAGTGATGGGCATCGACGAAACCTTTGCCCACGCATACGCGAAGAGCCAGATCGCGGCAGGCTCCCCCATTCCCTACGCGGGGAACGTCTTCATCTCGATGGCGGGGCACTTCAAGCAGCAGATGATCGAACCGGCCCGCCAGTTGACCGAGCTTGGTTTTCAACTGGTTTGCACGGCCGGGACCGCCAAGGTCTTTCGCGATGCCGGTGTGACAGTCACCGAAGTGAAGAAGGTCCAGGAGGGGCGGCCGAACATTCTGGACATGATGACCAACGGAGACATCCAGTTCGTCTTCAATACTCCCAGCCGCAAGGGGCCAGAGACTGACGAGGGGCGGATTCGCGCCGCCGCGGTGCAGTACGGTGTTCCCTGTGTGACCACGTTGCCCGGGTGTCTGGCGGTGATTCAGGCCATTGGCTCGATGCATCGCGACCGTCGCCCCAAGGTCCGTTCGCTGCAGGAATGGCTGGGGAGAGTGTGATTCGCTCCGGAGGCCGCGGGACAACGCGTGCCGCTCGTTTGCGGATCAGCGATCAGCGAAATGTTCAGTGGGGGGGAGCGCGAGTTTGAACAGGGATGGGACAGGGGGACGCCCGCGGTTCGCAACTCCTGCAATTCGGCGCGCCGCAGAACGTGGCGCGTGGTTGGCAGGTGCCGCATTCCGCTACACAGCCGGGCTTCCCACCGCGATGACTCCTCACACCTGCCCACTGTCCGCTCAAACGGGCCATTGGCAGGTAAGACCGCGGCGTGACCGCATCGTCAGCGGAGCAGGGAAGTACGGGCCTCTGGACGGCCGGTTCGCCGGCACGATCATTGCAGTTGTTACAACCGCACCCTCGTAAACGGCATTCATCAGTGTTTGCCGATTCGACCGGTTGGACCGCTCCTATAATCACGACAGTGATACGGAGGCCCACACATGCAACTCGCCCATGGAACCATCCGCGTCGCCGGAGCAGGGAGGTTGGTGCCGTTCTGGCACCGGACCTTACCTCCGCGGCCCGGAGCAGATTGTGAGGTGACGGATCATGATGCCTGTCATCGTCTTGGCCATGTCATTCACGTTGTTGCCGAACGAGCCCGAGGTTCTTTCGCGCATCGATCAGCTTCATCATCCGCAGGGGCTGTTTCTCGACCGTACGAGTGATCCCAGTACCATCAGTTGCGCCGCCACGGGCTTTGGTGTGCTGGCGCTCTCTGAAGGGGTCAAGCGGGGCTATCGCGAGCACGACGCTGTTCTCTCGCTGGCCCGCACGGCGTTTCACAAAACGGTCACTGCGAATCCTGCCCGCAATCGTGGGTGGCTCAGCCACTTCACCGACCCCGACGGCCTTCCCAAGTCTTACTCCGAAGTCTCCACGATCGACACCGCCATCTTCTACGCCGGCATGCTGCGTGCGGCAGAGATTCTGGGGGACCCCCAATTCCTGACGGAGGTCCGGACCTGGATGGCACGCATCGATCTCGACTACGTGCTGCGCGATGGCTATTTCCTGCACGGTTTCCGCTGGCCCGCCCTGATGGAAACCGAGGACCAGCCGGCCGGCCAACCGCTCCCTGAACCTGAATTCATTCCCCACACCTGGAACGATTCGTCCGAAGGGGTGATCCTCTATCGGCTGTTCCAGCTGCCGTTCCAGTTCCAGATTCGCCGAACTGACTATCCGCTGTTTGTGTACTGCTATCCGCTGTGCTTCTTCAATGAGCCGGAATACGAAACGTTGCTCAACGAAGCCATCGAGTATCAGCTCAACCGCTTTGGGTATTGGGGTATCACAGCCACCAGCGGACCGACCGGGTATGCCGTCGACGATCCCAACCTGATCTCACCGATCCTGATCTCTGCCGTCGGAGTGAAGTACCCCGAGCACTTGAACAAGCTGCAGGCGTTGGAACTCAGTTCGGCTGCCATTTCGTATCACCTGCCGACTCGCTGGGTCAGCAGCGACGACCTGACGATCGATCTGGCGAGTGCCTACGTGCTGTACGCCCGGTGGACACCCAAGCCACTGGCAGAGGCTCCCGTCGCTCAATTGGTGAAGCCGTAATCAGCCAGGTGAGCTGCGTGCTGCTGGTCCGCTGATCGCCGACGGTTTCTGACTATCCCAGCGAATTCAGCAGCGTCACCAGTTCTCCGGCCACGTGTTCCGCAGCGTGAAACTCCCGAACACCACGGTGGCCGGCCGATGCCAACTGCTGGTGCAGCCGTTGGTCGGCCATCACGCGGGCGATCGCGTCGGCAAGTTCGCTCGGTTGTCCGGGAGTCACCAGTAGGCCCCCCGGCACCTGCGTGAGCAATTCCGTCAGCGCGCCTCGGCGCGGCATGACGACCGGGATGCCATGCGCCCAAGCCTCCAGCACGTACAGCCCCTTGGGCTCATCGAGTTCCACCGGCACGGACGACAGGTCGAACGACTGCAGGATCTGGTCTTTCTCGGCGCGTGAGGCCGGGCTCCCTGCGTAGGTCCACTCGACGTGGGCCGCCGTGAGTTGTCGCGTGAGTTGTTCAAACCACGGCTGCCAGTGCGGGGCCAGATAACCCCCCATCACCAGGCGAAACGCTGACTGCCGCGCGCGCAGCTCGATCAGGGCCGCGACGAGGGTCGCCAGCCCTTTTTCGGGGGCCAACCGGGCAAAGTAGCCCACCGTAAAGGGGGTTCGCGGTTGCACGGGGGGACGTTCGTTCCCCGTAAAATCATATGCGAGCGGGACCTGTGCCAGCCGCTCGGCAGGCAGGCCGAACAGCGCGGAGACTTTTGTTCCATACGCCCGCGAATGCACGATGCAGCGATCGAATTGCAAAATGCCAGTCCTCAGCGAATAGATGACGGCATCCCGGCTGGCGGCGGGCAGCGATTCCACAAAGTAGTCATCCCCTTGCACCATGCAGACGATTGGTCCGCGAAACCGCTGTCGCAGGGCTGGCAGCGCCCCCATCAGCAGGGCGTTGGTGAAAATCACTGCGTCGGGCCGCAACTCCTCGGCCACAAACCGAGCCAGTTCGTCAAACAAGTGGCGATGTGGCCCCGTGGGCCCGCGCAACATCGACAGCGTGAGAGGCCCCAGGTCTGCTCCATCGTTGCTGATGGCGCGACGGGTCAGCGCGTTGATCAAACCCGGCCGATCCAGCCACCGCGTGAGCCCACGCGGCACCCACCGCCACCCCGGAACGTAATGGTCCAGATACACGTTGATCCCGCCAATAAACACGCGGTCCATCGCGGGACTCTCTTCGTCCAGCGTCAGCGGTGTGTAGGTGGGGATCAGCGTCACCTCGTGACCCAGCCTCAGCAGGGCCCGCGCGATGGTGTTGTCTTGCAGGCACGAACCGCAAAACATGCCCGCTCCGCCGGCGGTAATCGACGCAATCTTCATGGGCGGGTCGCCGCTCCGCGAGGGGTACGGAATTCTGGCAGCGGGTATTCCGCCAGCGAAATCTGTCGCCCGCTGACCTCCTTAAGACGTCGATAGCCCCGCGAGACGAGCGCTTCCCGGGACGCCGCCGCCGCGGGCGACAGTTCCCGTTTGTCAAAGGGCCCAGGACACGGCAGAGGCGGAAACCCCTCGTCCAGAATGAATTGCGACAATTCGGGGTTGCACCGCAAATGGGCGTCGCGCGCCGAGAGCAGCTCGCGCGCGGGGAGTTCTCCAATCACAAACAGCAGGTACAGGCTGCTGACAGTGAGGTTTTTGACCGGTTCGCCGCACACCTGGCAGCGGTATCCTTCATCACACTTGGCCATGGCGGCTTTCAAATCGCTGCGGTGACTCGGGGAGGACAGGGGCTGCCGAAGGCGGCCGGGTGCCGGGATTGGAATCGGTGGCACAGGGGCAGGGCTGGTTTTCTCCCCTCGACGGACAGCATACGATATCACCGTGGGGGACCGTGCCATGATAGAAGCCCGACGAGCAGCCGGGCAGCCTGTCCGCGGGGCTCTCTCAGCGAAAAAAACCTGGCAGCCTGTGCTGCCCCTCAATCAGTTCCTGATTCGCCTCACTGGAGCGCCGTGGCCCACCCGCCGCGACCTCGGGCATTCCCCAACCGACGGCCCTCATGTCAATTGCACGGTTCAGCGTTCAGAACGAAGTCCTCGTCAATGTGCTGATGTGGGTCATCCTGGCAGCCGGGTCTGCGTTCGCGCTGATCCTGGTGCGGGAGATGTTCCCGGAAAGCCGCCCCGACCAGATCAGCATCACCGCGTTCTACACGGCCGTCCAGCCGGATGAACTCGAAAAGGCGGTGACGATCAAAATCGAAGAAGCCATCCGGGACATCGAAGGGGTGGAAAAGGTCGAATCCCGCGTCTTCGAAGGGAACACCACCACGACCGCGACACTGTTTAACGAGGTGTCAGATGTGGACAGCGTGTTTCAGGAAATCAAAAACGAAGTCGACGCGATCGAAGACCTGCCCGACGATCTGGAACGTTACATCATCCGCAAGGTCGAACCGACTCTCCCGGTGATGAACGTGGCGTTGTTTGGCAATGGCAGCGAAGCGGCGCTCAAGCAGGCAGCCCGCGACTTGCGGGACGAAATGCTGCAACTGCCCGATGTCACCAAAGTCGACATCACGGGCGTGAAGGACGACGAAATCAGCGTCGAGATCAAACCGCTCGAACTGCTGCGGTATGACATCTCGTTTGCGGAGGTCGCGCGGGCCATCCGGGGCACCAATCTCGACGTCTCCGGCGGCACTCTCAAGGGAGAACGCAACAACGTCTCTGTGCGCACATTGGGCGAAGAGCTCAATGGAGAAGACCTGCTGGACATTGTCGTCAAGACCTTCACCGACGGCCGCCAGATTCTGCTCGCTGACATCGCCACCGTGAGCGATGGCTTTGTCGATGTGGACATCGAGAGCTATTTCAATGGCAAGCCCGCCGTCAATCTGATTGTGCAGAAGACCAAAGATCAGGACGCCATTCAGATCGCGAATGAAGTCAAGGCCTTCATCGCGGGCAAGCAGGGCATCCCCTACGACCCGTATGGCTTTGCCGCCGTGGGTGAACTCCCCCGCTGGCAGCGTCCGCTGGCCTGGATTCAATGCGGTCTGGGAAAAGCCGTCGATGTCGTGACCGGCCGGCCCGATCTGTCGCAGATTTATGAGCAGAGCCGCGCCAAGCCCTTTGCCCATGCGTTTGAAATTCAAGGCTACAGCGACCTGTCTCGCTTCATTCGCGGGCGGCTCGATTTGATGGTCCGCAATGGTCAAAGTGGCCTCGTGCTGGTCCTCATCTCACTGGTGCTCTTCCTGAACTGGCGGGTCGCGTTTTGGGCGGCCGTCGGTCTGCCCGTCTCGTTCATGGGCACGTTCGTCATCATGTGGCTGCTGGGGGTGTCGATCAACCTGTTGTCGATGTTCGGCCTGATCATCGTACTGGGCATTCTGGTCGACGATGCCATCGTGGTGGGGGAGAACGTCTATCGCCACGTTGAAGAGGGAATGTCCGGGCACGACGCCGCCATTCATGGCACCAACGAGGTGATGTGGCCAGTGATTGTGGCCGTTGGCACCACCATCGCTGCCTTCATGCCGCTGCTGTTTATTCGCGGGCAAATTGGAGACTTCTTTCGCGAACTGCCGATTGTGGTCGGTGCTTCGCTGTCGGTTTCTCTGCTCGAGGCGCTGGTCATTCTGCCCGCGCACTTGTGCCATCTGCCCCCTGTTCGCCGCCGCGACCCCCACACTGCGCAACCTTGGTGGCACCGACTGCGGGCCGCGCAAGAGGCCTTCGTCCATCAGTTTCTGGGGGGCATCTACGAACGCATTCTGCGCGTCGTGTTGACCTGGCGATATGTCACTGTGGCGGCCGCGATCGGTGGAGTCTTGATCTCGATGGGACTCCTCGCGAGCGGCATTGTCAAGGACGAGTTCATTCAGCAGATGGACTCCGAAACACTGATCGCCGACCTGGAAATGCCCGTCGGCACCATTGTCAACGAAACCCGTGATCGGTTGTTGCAGGCGACGGAATTTGCCCTGTCGCTGCCAGAAGTCACCAGTGTGCAATCGCAAGTCGGCATCCAGATGGCCTTGGGGGGCTCTGGTGCCATGGCCGGAACGCAGCAAAGTCACATCGGCCAGTTGATCATCGAACTCAAGGAAGCCGACCAGCGTGAGCGCGAAGGACTGCGTTCCAGCGAAATCCTGTTGAACCGGCTGCGCGAGTACTCAGCCGGGCTGACCGGCATCAATTCGCTCAAGTGGGAAGCCTTCAGCGGCGGACCGGCGGGCAAAGACATTGAGATCCGCGTCAGTGGTGCCCGCTTTGAAGACACCGTCACGGTCGCCACCCGTCTGCGGCAGGAACTCGCCACCTTTGAGGGCGTCGTCGACCTCGACGACAATTATGACCTGGGCAAGCGCGAACTGCGACTGGCCGTCCGGGACTCCGCGCGGCCCACGGGCATCAATGTCGACGATCTGGGGAATTTTGTGCGGGCGGCGCTCTTTGGCGTCGAGGCGCGCCGCATCACCCGCAATCGCGAATCGGTGAAGATCATGGTCCGCTATCCGGAATCCCGCCGGGCAGACGTGCATGCCATTGAAGCGATGTGGATGCCAACGCCCGACGTGGCTCCCGGCGCATCGCAATCCCGCTGGGTGCCAGTCGGCGAAGTCGCTCAGTTCACGGAGACGCAAGGCTACACCACCATCTACCGCGCCGCGCAGGATCGCTCGCTGACCATCTATGGTGATGTCGATTCTACCCGTGGCAATCTCGCCGACGTCATGCAGAAACTGACCAGCGACACCATGACCAGTCTGCAGGCAGAATTTCCCAACACGCGCATCGAATTGCTGGGCACGTCGGAAGAGCGTGGGAAGTCGTTCGCTGGACTGGCGCTGGCCTTTCCAGTCGCTCTGTTGCTCATCTACCTCATGCTCACGGGGCTGTTTCGTTCGTACTGGCAGCCGGCCGTGGTGATGACGGCCATTCCGTTTGGGATCGCCGGGACGCTGGTCGGGCATTGGATGACCGACAATCCGTTTACCATTCTGAGCCGAATTGGCCTCGTAGCGCTCTCCGGCATTGTCGTCAACGACTCGCTGGTGCTGGTCGACTTCATCAACTCGCTCATTCGCAAAGGCCTCGATCCATTCACCGCCAGCGTGCAGGGGGCCAAGCTGCGATTGCGGGCCATCCTGCTCACTACGGTCACAACGGTGGCGGGGCTGACCCCGCTGATGTTTGAAACCAGCTTTCAAGCCAAGTTTCTCATTCCGATGGCCGTCACGCTCACTTATGGACTCGCCTTCGCCACCATTCTGACGCTCATCGTCGTCCCCTGTTTGAATCTGATCTATCTGGACATTGCCCATCGTCGGACGCCCGGCGGCGCGTCTCACGCCGATGTCGAGGCTGCCGAACGGACGCCGGCTGCCAATCACGTGTGATCTCGCGGACATTGGACAGCGGGAGGAGTGCCCGCTCTCACTAAACAGCCACCGTGCAGGGGACACCGGCCCCTGTCGGTGCGCGGGATTGTCACGCCAGCCAGCACAGGACTTCTCAGGGATGACAGACGTGGACCTCAAAGCCAAGGTGCGGGAACTGCCGACCGCCCCGGGCGTGTACCTGATGAAGGATGTGCAAGGCCGGGTGATCTACGTCGGCAAAGCGGTCAACCTGCGCAGCCGCGTGGGGAGCTACTTCAACGCGCAGGCCCTCATCGAACGGCGCACCGCGGACCTCATTCCGGAAATTGCTGATATTTCCGTGATTGAAACACCCAGTGAAGTTGAAGCACTTCTGATGGAAGCCCGGCTGATCAAGGATATCCAGCCACGATACAACACCGATCTCAAAGACGACAAAACCTTCCCGTACTTGCAGATCACCATTCGCGATGATTTCCCCATTGTCGAATTCACGCGCAAACCCAAGTCCCGCGGCGTGAAGCTTTATGGCCCGTTCACCAGCGCCGGGAAACTGCGGGCCACCATCGTCGTGCTGCAGCGGATCTTCCGGTTCCGCACCTGCTCCCTGGATATCACGGCCGAAGATGACCGCTGGCGGTGGTTTCGTCCCTGTCTGCTCGCCAGCATCAACCAGTGTACCGCCCCTTGCAATTTGCGAATCAACAAGGAGGACTACCGCCGCGACATCCGCCGCCTGCGGATGTTTCTCGATGGCAAACGCGAACGGCTGTTTCGCGAAATGAAGACCGATATGACCGCCGCGGCGACCGAAATGAAGTTCGAGAAAGCAGCCCGCATTCGCGATCAGATCAAGGCCCTCGAAACCATCAACCTGCGCGGCAACCTGGATGAACACGCGCAGCCAGAGGTGTTCTACACCGATCCCCGTAAGGGACTGCTGGGACTGAAGAAGGTGCTCAATCTCGCTAGCGTTCCACGGCGCATCGAAGGGGTGGACATTGCCCACCTGCAGGGGAACGAAACCGTGGCGTCACTGGTGCAGTTCATCGACGGGCTGCCGTTCAAGAACGGCTACAAGCGGTACCGCATCAAAAGCGTCGAGGGGGTCGACGACTTCGCATCCATGCGGGAGGTGGTCAGCCGCAGGTTTCAAGCCCTGCAGGCTGAAGGGGCCGCCTTCCCGGATCTGCTGTTGATCGACGGCGGGAAGGGGCAGTTGAATGCAGCGCTGGAGGCACTGCGCGTTTGCGGCATCGAGCCGCCGGTGACCGTGTCGCTGGCGAAGCGAGAAGAAGAGATCTACGTGCCCGGCGAAGACGAACCACGCCGCCTCAGCCGGCATTCCTATGCCCTGCGGCTATTGCAGTATGTACGCGACGAAGCCCACCGTTTCGCCCAAAGCTATCACCACCTGCTGCGCCACAAGACCACCTTCGAGCAGTAGCGCGGCCCGGCGCGTCAGCCCTCGCCGCACCGGAGCACACCAAGGCGGCGCCGAGCAATCGTCGCTCGGCCACAAAAAAAGGTCGCTCGCAGCCGTCAGGCCACAAGCGACCGATGGACGAATCCGACGTCATTTCTCGTGCGAGACGAGTGACCCAAAGATTCGGTTCACGGCCATCCGGCACGGTCGGCGATCTGGCAATCCAGCCGCCGCCACGGGATCGCACGTGACTGCCTGAAATTACTTGGCGTCGAGCGCAAAATCAAACGTGTTCTTGCCCGGTTTGACGTCCGCCGTCAACGTACCTGGCAGGCTGTACTTCTTGGGCGTGATCAACACCAGATCGGGCTCGGGATCCTTGGGATTCTTCGTGCTGGGAGCGGTCTTCGTCACCACGACGTGACACAGACCGATCGGCGCTCCCTTCTGCGACGGAGAAAACTCCATCACGTAGTGGCCATTGGCGTCCGTCTGTGTCATGGCATCCCGTGTTCCGCCCGCTGCCAGGGAGTAAGTGACACTGGCGTCCGGCAGCGGACTGCCGTCAAGCGTAATGGTGCCTTCCACGTAGCCGACAGGCGGGCCGCTGGGTTGACAACCCGCCACGACCACCACGCTGATCAACAGCAGACACAATCTGGCAATCCCCATCGTCGACATGAATGACAGACCTTTGTCAGAAATTGAACAGTCAGCGCGGCAGTCGTCTTGAGCATCGCCACGACATCACTGCGACTAAGCTGCAGCGTCAGTGCTGTATCGCAGGGCAACAATCGCCGTCAGAACCCGCTATCCTTGGCAACTAGAATTCGCCGGTGGCGTTGCCGTCTTCGCGGTTCAGGATGCGTTTGAAGGTGCTGCCATCTGCGTCCGCATTGCTGGTCAACCTGTGATCAATGTTCTCTGAGAGAAACCGCACCGATCCGTCGCACAACACAAACTGCACGCCGCCACGGTGAGCACTCGCAAAGCCATAGGCGCAGTTGTTGGTGTTGCTCGGATTCGTCATATCGGAGAACGTGCCGTTCAGTCTCCAACTGCCGCCACCCACCACGTTCGAACCCTGACGACGGGCCATCTGGCTGTCCGGACCGGTTTGCCGAATCCCCAGCAGGGTTCCTGCCCCACACTCCGCCAATCCATTCCCCCCACCGGCGATGTTGTAGGTCCGCTCGCCCACCATGATCACGTTGCTCAGTCCATCCGTGATATTGCGGAAGCCGATGTCGGTGCCGATGTAGCCTGTTCCAGCAAAGATTCCGTTGAAGGGATTCAACTGCGCGGCGTTGGTCACGGGGCCGCGGCACATCACGCCCTGCAGAGCGGCCCCGGCCGTGATCCGTCCCACGCTGCCATTGTTTCCCACATAATTTGTAATGGGGTTGGCACTGTTGTCCGCATCGACACCCGTATTGGTAAACAGCGTGCGGCCGCCCTTTTCATTCTTCACCGGAGCAGAATCAGACGGGCAGCGGAACGATTCCAGATTCGTCGCCTGTGCCGCTGCATAAGGGCTGTTGGCACCCGCGTTTCCAGTCCAGCCTGGCGTTTGCACATCCGAAAGCATCACCGCGCCAGGACGGAAGGTGTCGTACAGCGGACCTTGTTCGACGAACGGGAGCAGCAGGGCGTGCCAGCCCCAATGGCTGTCGACCACGCCGCTGGCATCGTTGGCGACTTCCGGCGTGGAGTTCATCCGAAAATTGACCCAGCCTGGGGGCAGAATCCGGAACGTGTCATGGTAGTTGTGCAGCGCGATGCCGATCTGCTTGAGATTGTTCTTGCAACTACTGCGGCGAGCCGCTTCGCGCGCCTGCTGGACAGCGGGCAGCAATAAGGCCACCAGAATGGCAATGATGGCAATCACCACCAGCAACTCAATCAGTGTGAATCCAGCCCTGGACCGAAAACGCGACTGCATGGGAAACCTTTCACGATGGAATCTTCGACCCACTGCCGAGAGTGGAATACCCCGTCGCGTGACTTGGGTGCGCGGGGCGACAAATGAGACAGGCTGTTAACAAACGTCGCCCAGTGAGGAATTTGGCCAGCGACTTCCCCCCAAAAAACTCAAGAACAACAAGAATGCCAACCAACTGGCCTGCGTCGGTGACTTCCCGCGCCCTGATGCGGGACCCCCGCCGGAAGATGACATACCAGATGCGGCGGACCTTGCTGGTGTATTGGCGATATTGACCGCGACCTGCCCCGCGAAGTGTCTCCTGCCGGCAGCGGCTCGCGGCGGCGATGCCATGTAACGATTCGCAACGGTCACGGAACGCCCCGGTGCTCCAACGAAAACAGCCGGTGGAAGCTCTGGGCATCCACCGGCTGATATTCGTTTCGTCAAGCAGTTGTGCCCGGCTGGGGGGCGGCGTGCTATTTAT
>JBGSIP010000567.1:0-5821 GCA_041742495.1 Planctomycetaceae bacterium | reverse complement strand
TTCTGCCGTGGGCTGCGGAGCCTGAGCAACCGCCCAGCCACTCCACAACAGCAGGGCCACGCACAGCACGCCCCACCAGCGTTGACCCCGGCCGAATCCGCATTCAATCGCTCCACCGCGTCCCGGCGGGGAAACTTGCAGACGGTCGATCGTAACGGGGGTGCGGGTGGTCACTCGCGAATTTTCCAAGCACTGAATTCTGCAACGCCGGCCAATTCAGCCGCGATGCTCAGGGGGTCTTGCCGAAATCAGTCACCGGGGGCAGGTGATCGAAGAAGGCCTCAAGGCGGCCGGCGGTCGGCCAGCCGAACGATCGATTGTCGCGTCTGGGGTTGGCATTGTCGATACTGTGTTTTGACGGCGGCCGGTGTTCCCAAGCACAATTGTTCCGGCCGTGTCAGCGATTGGGGTGAAAAACTGTCACTCCAGGCCGAGTCCGCGTACGGCCGCCTTCTTTTTCTCCTCGCGGGTCTGATTCAGCACCTTCTCCTGCTCGGCCATGATCGCCTTGAGCAGTTCGATCGCTTCCTGAAACGTCTCCAGGCGCTGCATTTCATTGAGAATGAGTTGCAGTCGCGCCATCAGGGCGTCGATTCGTTCTCCTGTCTCACGCAGCGGAACCGCGACATCTGTCTCCCCCTGCAAAGCTGCTTGCAGCGCCATGACAGCGCGATCCGTGCTGGCAAACTGCGTCTCTACCGCAGCACGCAGCGGAGCAATCACCCGGCCGTTCAGCCGGTCGAGCGTTTCGCGCGTGTCGACAGCATTGTTGACCAGTTCGTCACGCAATTGTTCAAACGCATCTGCCAAGGCAGACGTTTCCGTACCCGCCTGTCGCACAGCGAATAGCGTTCGTTCTGAGCAGGCGACGACCGCCGGGCGTGATTCACCCGCGGGCAGCTCGCGCCACTTCTGCTGGTGCGAGGAGACATCCAGCCTCGCTTTGGTGAGATCTTCCAGCAGTTGTTCAAAACGGCGACGCAGATTCAGTTCGCGCTGATAGATGGTCGTGAGCAGTTCTTCGGGACTGACAATCTGAAACTGATGCACGGGACCACTGGTGACCCCCGGACCCGTGATGTCATTGCCATCCACGGCCATGATCGCCAGATTCAACCGCTGACCTTCGTTGAGGGCCAGCGGAACCACTTCAAAATATTCCCCGGCACCTGCGGCACCCAAAGGCAATCGCTGGTCGTTTTGCGGCGGCACACCCAAGGCACGCGAGTCCTTCAATTCGTCCGCATCCACGCCATAGCGAAACTCTGCCCGGACAACACCGTAGTCGTCTTCCAGCACGCCGCGCAGCGGAATGCGTGCCCGTCGCGTGATTGCCGCGCCGATGGCATACCGCGTCGTTTCCACGACGGGAGGTTGATCAGGAATCGAGCGGAACGTCAGTCGCGAGGACTGCGGCGAATAGACGCCGTCATTGTCTTCCAGATCGATTTTCAACTCACCGGCTGGTTCCAGACGCAGTGGCCACGAGTCGAACCGCTGGTCATCAGCCAGCGGGCCGCACCCCATCTGCAGAGGAATCACAAATCCGTTTCCGTCAGGCAGCGCGACCGGAGCGCCAGCGAGGTCGGCTGTTCCCAGCGCGTTGCCATCCGGCGATTTGCTGGTGGCACTCACAACCAGCGATCCCGCCGCCGTGACCGTTGTGTCCGCCGTTGCGGCCCCGGGGAGTTCAATCTGCCAATCGAGATCAAACCGGGCTCCCCGCACATGCACCGCGGTGAGCGGTTTGTTCGTGCGGACCTCCACCAGGAAATCCGTTTCCGCGGGCAGTTCAATCAGGCTGCTCAACAGCGGCGTTCGGACACGTCCTGCCACCAGATCCTGATTGAGACCGGTATAGGCGGGATAGCGGCAGGCCAGCGTGATGCCAGCGATTTGCGGCGGATCGACCACTTCCACCCGCAGCGGCCGAGCCGTCACCCAGTCTCCAGCGGTGATCGTCAGGGAGAGGCTTTCGGTGACGTCGGGCATCGAATAGCGAAAGATGCCCGCGTCGTTGGGCAACAATGTTTCGCGGGTGCGACCACGCACTCCCCCCTGTGTGCGAATCGTGGCGACGGCGGGCACTGGGGAGCCCGGGGTGGACGTCAATCGCAACACCAGGTCAGATCCGCGCGGGTGCCGGTACACATCATTCACAAACAGCACTGGCCGCTCGTTGGGCACCGCCAGCACTTCGACCTGCAGCGCATGGACCCGCTGCCAGTATTGATCCTGCAGTTGCACAAACGCCCGGTTGAATCGGGTGACGGCGGCCGGAGAGACCACCGCCAGTGCCAGCACAGAGGCCGCAGCAACTCCCGCGATCCCCAGTGTGCGACGCAGCGCCGGTCCATCCAGGGCATCGGACAAGGTGATGTTCTTGAGTCGTTCTGACGTCTCACGGACGGTGCGATCGAGCATGGCGTTGTGCAGTGTCGTGCCCGTGGTCGGCGATGTCTGAAGCTGTTCGATTGCTGTGATCAAACCGTCATGCAGTTGTGGAAAGCGACGTTCCAGCACGAGTGCTAGTCCAATCCGCGACAGCGGCCGAAAGATCAGCAACAGCACGAAACGAGCGAGCAGCAGCACCGAACTCAGCACCGCAGCAAACTGCAGCAACTGGCGGAATGCGATGGGCAATTCTTGTCGATAGACCTGAAAGTAAAGCCAGTCGACCGCCAGCGCCGCCCAGAACGCAACGACCAACAGGCTCACCAGCCAGGCCAGCCCGCGCAGCATCAGAAACCGCCGGATCAGACCGGCCAGCCGATCCAGCGGCTGCAGAAGCTGTTGCCTGTCGCCCGACATGTCCCTTAATCCTCAGAGTGTGCCGGCTGTTGCCCGCCGTACGATTCCGTCGACCGCCAAATGCCATCCGACGCAGGTCAGGCTGTGCCTGACGCCAAGTCAACGTGCGCCCCACCACGCCCGACAAACGGCGATCGGCAAACCGGCCCAGCCCACGTTCCCGCACGTCAGGCCAATCGCAGCAGCTTGCGAATGGTCCATTCCAATAGCAACAACCCACAGAACACCAGCATGGTCCACTGGCGGTCCCACAACGTGTGGACATCTTCCGCCACTAGAAACTGTTCGCTGCGATCCTCCAGCAGTTTCGGAAACGTCTTCGCCACGTCGGTTAGCGTCAGATACTCGCCCCCGGTTTCGCGGGCCACTTCCCGCAGCAGACGCACATCCTGCCGCAGTTCTGCCAGCTCCAGTTGAGGCATGCTGACTGCGACCGAATCGTCAATCACCTCGCCGGTTTCACTGACGGTCACTCTCAGCCGATAGACCCCCGCCCGCGACGTGCGAAACGATCCGAGATACTCCCCCGGGCGCGTGTCATCGGGGGCCAGAGTCAACGGCGGAACCAGCGACTTGCCATCCGGATCGGTCACTTCACACTGCACGCGCGGAAGCTGCAGAGGTTCGTAATTGGCATCGACAAGTCGCACGCGCACGGGGACAAACTGACCCAGCGGCACTTCGCGCGATTCCAGCAAGAACAGCCCGCGACTGTTGCCGCGCTGCAGTCGCCCTTGCCCCGCGCTGCGGACGATCTTGGTCCACAACCGCTCGAAGTATTCCGGATTCAGAGCGCGCAGCCGATACGATTCGGACGACCCCAAAAACAGTGTCTTCCCCTGTCCATAAAACTGACTGGCCAGCAGGATCGGAGCACCGTTTTCGTCGACGGCCCGCGGATCACTGTGATAGGCATAGACAGAGGCAGAAGCCTTGGCCCCGGCAGTGGGGTAGCTGCGATACAAGCCCGGCAGTTGCGACCACGCGGTCTCGGAAGACGATCCGTCTTCGCCAATCTGCAGCATCTCGGCCGCACGCCCCTGCGCCGTCCACGTGATGGGCCACGGTTGAGAGTATTCGTTCTCATTCCGGAAATCGGCAATCACTGGCTGCAGGAACACCGGCAACAGCGGCTCGAATTGTTCCTTCGCCGGGGAGACCGACGCCAGCCGTGAGGTAAACACGTCCCCCGAGACATACACGAGCCCCCCCCCCTGCTGGCTGATCCATTCGTCCAGCAATTCCAACTGCTCGGCCGAGAGTTCGTCGAGATCGGGATCGAACATGACCAGCACGTCGTAGTCGAACAGTTCAGCGCGGGCGGCGGGGAAATCAAACAGCAGGTCGTCCCCTTCCTGGCTCATCCCCGCCATGCCGGACTGCAGGTACACATCCACATTGACGGCCGGGTTGCGAAACAGCGAGGTGCGCAGAAAGCGGTAGTCCCAGTTGGGGCCGCTGGCCACCAGCAGCACGCGCAGTGGTTTGTCGATGACTCGCACATCGGCTTCGCGCTCGTTGTCCGTCTGACGTAGTTCGCGAATCGCGGAGGGGGGAACCACTCGCACGCCGTACCGGGCTTCTCCGGCGACGTTGGGGGACTGCGTGAATGACAACTCGGCCAGCGAACCATCTTCGGGCAGCAGCACCTGTTGGGTTTCGAGGACCGTAATTTCCCGCCGGGCGGGATCACCTCCGGCTTCGCCGCTGCTGCGATACAGCTCGACCGACACCGGAGCGGCGGGGATATTCTGCCCGCGCACATACGCGCGAATCTGAAACGGGTCATTCAGTTGCACATCTGAGGGGGCGAGCAGACGGGCCACTTCCAGGTTGGCCGGCGGCTCTGTCGTGCCGACTCCACCCGTCACCACACGCGTCTGTCGTTCGCTCACCCGCCGGGCCGCATCGATGGCATCAATGCCCGCATTCGAAACGCCGTCCGACAGCACCAGCACGCCCGCCAGTGTCCGAGTCGGTACACGGGTCAGCAGTTCCACGAGCGCATCCCCCAGCCGTGTCTCGGTGCCACTGGCAGTCAGCAAGCTGCTCCACTCCGGATTGGCAGGCGGAGCCGCCTGATCTTCGATCGCGGGGACCGCGCCCTCACTGGCGCTGGTCCCTGTCGCGGCTGCACCCGTGACTGCCGCCGCGCTGTGCCGTTCCAAAATGGCCAATGGAGCAGACAGCGTGGAATCGAAACCAAATATCTGTACGCGATGGGTTTTCCGCAGTTCCGTCAGCAGCTCACTGGAGGCAAGTTCGCGTTGGACGGCTTCGATGCGGGATGGCAGCGGGGCCGAGCTATCGCGGGTGGCCTGCACATCGGTGGCCGGATTTCCCATGGAAGACGACGTGTCGACCAGCACCGCCACCTGCGATGGTCGCAGCGAAATGCGTTCGCTGCGTTCTTCCGGGTTCAGGGCCAGGCCCAGAAACATTGCCAAGGCTGCCAGCCGCAGTGTCAACAGAGTGGCCCGCCAGCCGGGGGACAAGTCAACCGTGTCGCGGCGATACAGCCACACGATGTACATGACCGCCAGAACCACGCCCGCGAGTGAGGCGGCCAAGGGCCAACCCGGCTCTGGCAGATGCCAATCGACCGAACGGACCAGTTGCGCCTGGTCGAGGGCCTGGGCCAGAATCAATCCTGATGTCACCGCGCTCATGTGGCGGCCCCCGCAGAATGATAGCCCAGTCGATAGCTGAGAAACTGTTCCATCAGCAAGGCCGCTGCAATCACGATCAGCAACACCACGCGCAACTCTTCTCCCGCGACACCGGCCTGCAGTTGGCCCGTCGCTTCCACTTCGTGGACTTCCAGCGAATCGACGGCGGAAAACAGGGTCTGGAGGGTACTCGTCTCACTGATGGCCAGTTGACTCTCGATCGCCGGGACGGTCAGCGTCCACGCGGTCTCGGCAGGCTGCCCCACGGCGTCCCGGCGGCGCAGGCGATACACACCCGGCTCGCGTGTGTCGCCAAACTTCAACTCCAGTTGCGGCACGTT
>JBGSIP010000566.1:0-1518 GCA_041742495.1 Planctomycetaceae bacterium | reverse complement strand
TCATCCACACGAGGCCACCCAACACAAAGGCCCACAGAACGGAGTATGTCGCGCGCATTGAGTGATCCTGCTCCCGCAAATGGAATTGGCAACTGCTCGTCAGTGAGGGTGACTTGAGTCTCCGGTCCCGCAGCCGATTTGTCTACACCATCTCCGCTCTACAACCCATCGCCGGTCGCGGAGATGGGCCCGCTGGTCACCCATCGCCAAGCGTCCGAGGCAGCACATCGGAGTCGCCGCTGAAACCAGCAGGTTCCGCAAACAGACACACCCTTCCGCGATGCCGGCAAGGCTCACGAAAGGGTGTGTTAAAGTGCGTTGAGCAATATCTGCCGCGGGACGACTATTCCGCCTTGGGGGCTTCGCCGGGCAGCTTGCCTTCCTTGATCAGGTCGCCGAAGGTCTTGCCTTCCACGCCGCTCGGCTTGGCAGCAGCGGCAGTAAACGCCTTTGCGAGGGCTTCCTTGTCCTTGACATTCTTGGCACCCAGTTCCGTGCCGAACGCCTTGCCGTAGTTGTTGCGTTCCTTCTTTTCCTTGCCAGGATGGCAAATGGCGCACTTGGCGTTCTCTGCTTCCTTCAGCTCAGGATAAGCCGTCTTGAATTCCGGGAGATAGTTGGGGCGTGCCGAGGCAAAGTTGGAACCAAGTCCACACACAGCCACAGCGGCACAACACAGCAGCGAGGCCAGCTTCCGCATGAATCTACTTCCTTCGGTCAGAGGTCAATTTGGGGGCGAAGAGAACCAGTCCAGTTTCCGACGGCCGAACAGTGGATGGACGTCGGACGCACCGTGAGGGACGACAACAGGGGAAAAGTCGGGAACAACATCAATTCAGGCAGGTCGACGCAGGATCGCTGGGTGCATGACCCGGTGGGAGCCGCAAGTCGGGCTGTGGCGAAACAAGGACATTTTGCCGCAGGCCTTGCATTAAACGCGGTTGATGATTGACTGTCAACGGTCCAACTCCCGCGGATCATCCAGGACCTTTCCCGGCCTGCCGGACCGCCGTCATTCTCCTTTCCCGATCGGTAGAATCGGTACCGTTTCGCCAGTCGATTCCGGTACCCAATCCGCTCCGCGCCGCGTCACCACAAGGATTCCCGCGAGTGACTCGCCCGTCGGCTGGCAACTGGTCCGCTGGCGAGAATGTCGTCGTTCGTCGACCGCTGTTTGTCAGCCACCGTAGATCGCAGGGTGCCCCTGCTCCTCTCGGCGTGTGAACTCTTCGCCAAGGGACAGCAAAACTCACGCGCCACGGCAAAATTCGTCCGAACACGGCGGGAGTGCCGGTCCTAAATGTCACCACGGCATTTCTAGCGAATCGACAATGCGTTCTGCCAGCCGATCCACGGCCTGTTGCCGGGCTGTCGCCAGGGACTGCCCCGTTTCCGGCGCGAAGTCCGCCAGGGCGATCGCCTCAGTGACCTGCGCCGGCACGGGGAATTGGGTCTGATGCAGCACCCGGCGGGTCGTCAGATCTTCCCACACGACTTCGACGGCCAGCGAAAGCTGCA
>JBGSIP010000565.1:0-10074 GCA_041742495.1 Planctomycetaceae bacterium | reverse complement strand
GCGAGGCCGCCGCCGGTGCGGCACCCGCCGCCTTGCCGCCACTGAGCAGGCTCTCGATCTCACTGGCGTCCAGTTGTGGGCTGGCCTTGGGCGTTGGTGCCGGCCCACTGGCGGCCAGCAACGCTTCGATTTCATCCGGGCTGAGCAAATCGTCAGAAGCCACGGTTCAACCTCTCCAGGACCACTCCCCCAGTGGGGCCGCCAATTGAATCAATCGCATGATCCGTCCGATCGGTCATGCACTCACTCCAAACGCTGTGCTGCGTTATTGTTCCATGAGTTTGAAGTCCGAAATGATGACTTCACTGATATAGCTGTTCCCCAGAATCTTGTTGATGTCTTCCTTGATCTGCCGCTTCAACCGGTTCTGGGTGGCGTCGCGCAAGTCTTCCAGGCTGGCACTGCGGGCCACCGTTTGTACGGCTTCCCGCACACGATGCCGATTGGTGCTGTTGGCAGCGACCGAGAAATGCTCGGACATGCTTTCTGCGACGGTGACCACCAGTCGAAACGACACATGGACGGCATGCCCCTGCGAGGCCACTCCGTTGGTGCAACTGAAGGAGTCGATTTCGACTTCCTTAAGATTCGCGCCGGAGGGATTCGTCGGATCGCCCAGTGCCGGGGTATCCGGAATTTCGCCTTCGGTATCTGTGGGCGCAGGCTGTGTGCCAAAGACTTTCATCAAGACCAGGAATTCGCCGCCGATCGCCATCGCCATCAACAGGGCGATGACGCCGACTTTCAAAAAAAAGCGATCCTTGGGCGGCCCAGCCACTTTGCCTTCGGCCGCTGGGACCGCAGTGTCTGGCGCCTGGGGGGCATCCGTGGCCATCGCCCGAACCTCCGTGTGCGGGGAACCCGCTACAAACCGTGCCCCGGGGGGCCGGTCTCTACCGGGAAATCTGCGCAGTCGCTCCCGGACACGTCCTGTTCCGGCGACTACGGCGAGGGTATATAGAGATCTGTCAGAAACACGTCAACCCGACGATTCGCTGCCTGCTCATCGGGGTCGCGAGTGACAATCTTCGGTTCCGAGTCGCCGGCCGCGCTGACAATCAGCCGCTCTTCTCGGATTCCCAGCTCAACCAGGCGTGCCGCCACTGCTTCTGCGCGGGCAAAGCTCAGCTCGTACGGGTCCGCAAAAGCATGCCCTTGGGGCAAGGGTTCCGGCGAAGCATGACCGCGGACCATCACGCGATTAGCCTTCCCCTTGAGTGTTTCGGCAATCTGGGCAAGGTCGGACTCGTAACTCGCGGTTGGCGTAGCACTAAATCGCTCGAACTCGGCATTCCCGCCCAGCGTGGTCTGCTGTCCGTGACTTAAGCGGCGCACGCCTTCGTGGGCCCCCAGCGCCCCCGGAGCATCACGGCCTGATTTTTTGAGTCCCCCTTCGCGACGGGTGCCCTGTGAGACGATTGCCGAGAACATGCTCTCTTCCTGCAGCGAGGTGCCGGGAATGCCCGAGATCATCTCCGGCGTCATCCCGAACCGCTCTTGCAGTGCATCAAGTGCAGCGCGCAGATCGCCGCTGTCGTCCTTCATTTCGGACATGGAGACCAGCATGATGAAGAAGGTCAGCAACAGCGACATCATGTCGCCATACGTGACCACCCACTCGGGCACGCCAGCCGGTGGATCATCTTCGGGCATCCCCATCTTGACCGCCTCTTCCTGTGTCGTTGATCAACCGACGATTCCACAACCCGCCAAGCTCCGGTCCTCGCGGCTCAACAGCCCGTTGAACGTCGACAAGCTGAAGCCATCAAAGGGTGCCACTGGCTTCTCCAGTGCCGTGTGCCGAGAGAATTGAACAACACTGGCAGAGCCCACTGGCACACAGAGTGATGTTCGATGGGGATCGCTAACAGACTGTCAGGTCGGTCACGCCGCTTCCTTCTCCGACGGCGTACGCTGGTTGGCGGGGAGCGCGGTTTGCAGCTTCTGCTCCAGCACGCGGGGATTGTCACCCTCTTGAATCGACAGGATGCCGCGCACGATCATTTCGCGCACTTCCAGTTCCTGTTTGCTGACCAACGACAGTTTGTCGGCATAGGGCAGGAACATGCAGTTCGAGACCAGCGCGCCGTACAGCGTCGTCAACAGCGCGACCGCCATCCCCGGACCAATTGCCGCCGGGTCGTCCATGTTCCCCAGCATGATCACCAGTCCGACCAGCGTGCCAATCATGCCGAACGCGGGAGCATAGCGGCCAATCGTGTCGCAGATGAACTTGCCGTTCTTATGCCGGCGGGCGACTGCTTCCATTTCGGAGCGCAGAATCACTTCCATCAGTTCGCTGTCGGTGCCGTCGATTGCCATCTGGATGCCCAGCAGCATGAACGGATCCTTGATTTCATCCGTTCGCGACTCCAACGCGAGAATGCCTTCACGGCGGGCGACTTCCGCAAACTGCACCAATTGGCGGATGACCGGGGCCAGTTGAGGGGCATTGGGAAACATCAGTTTCCGCATCACGCCCGGCAGATTCTTCAGAATGGAGAACGGCAGTGCGACAAAGATAATCGCAATCGGGCCCCCGATGACCATCCCCAGTGACGGATAGTCAATGAAGGCCTTCAGCGACCCACCGGGCGCAATCAGAATCGACCCCACGATGAGCGCGGTCGCGGCCAGCGAACCACCGATCAGGCTCTTGTCCATGGTCTCTGTTCGTCCTCAGTAACGGCCCGTGAAACGAGGCCCGCGCCATCGCACGCCGGGTGCCTGCGTCGGGCCTGCCTGCACCGAGTGTTGACCGGCTGCAATTGGCAACCCGCAGCCACGCTCACACCAGCCCCGGCAGCATGCGTATCGTCCGCGAGTAGTCGATCGAGCGCTGAATAATTTCCTGCACCGATTCCCGCACAATCAGTCGATCATCGGTCGTCAACGTGATGTAGGTGTCCGGACGGCTTTCGACAAATCGAATGAGCGCCGCGTTCACCACCACCTGTTCGCCATTCAATCGCGTCACTTTAATCACTGCTGCCGACTCCTTCCCGTCCGTTCCGGCACTGCCTGCTGCTGGCAGGTCAGCGCGTTCCGCTGAGCACCTCATCAACGCTGCGACGCTGTCGGCGTTACCGTCCCAGTACCAGCAGTTCATCGATGAGCTGTTGCACGGAATCGATCACCCGGGCATTGCCTCGATAGTTGGTAGAAGCCACGATCAGATCGACCAGGCTTCGGCCGATATCCGTGTTGGAGAGTTCGATGGCTCCCGATCGAATCGTCCCCCCGCCGAAGCTCCCCGGCTTCACGATGAAGGGCTCCCCGGAGGCGACCCCTTCGCGATAGGTCGACAGCCCCGCCTGTACCAGACCCTGCGGATTCGAGAACCGCGACAGCACCACTTGTCCGAGTGTCCGGATGATGCCGTTGTCGAAGACGCCGTTGATCACGCCAGCTTCGTCGATCACAAAGTTCGACAGCGTTCCAGGGTTCGATCCATCCTGCAGTTGCAGCGTCAGGCTGCTTCCCGCAGTCGGCGTCGAGATGCCCGACACGTCTGAGAAGTTGATGCTGATCTGCATCGGGCTCAAGGCTGCGGTATCATCGCGATTGATCGAGAAGGTCTGGATCGCGGTTTGCGGATCAATGCGGCCATTGCCGTCAAAGTGAATCACGCCGGTTGTCAGACCGAAGTCGCCGGCGCTGTCGTCGGCACTCTCCAGAAAGTACCGAAACGTCGTCGAGGTTGACGTGCGTGATTCGAGCACCGAGGTGAGCTTGAGGTTGACCTGCTCTCCCAGCGAGTCATACACGAGAAAGTCGGTGATGGAGCTTTCGCCGTCCGCCGTCAGCGACTTGTTCATGGACAGGTCGACGGTCGACCCGTTCTTCGTCAAGTCACCCAGCGAGTAAGTAACGTCATTCACGGAACCCTGGTTGCCGCGGATGACCAGTTGTCCTGCCGCGTTCACGGTGACGCCCGGCGGTTGGCCGTCTGGTTGCAGCGGCATACCGTTGGCCGTCTCGTCCTGAATGCCCAGCATGTTGTCGAAGAATGCCATCAGATCGGCGACGGTGGACGTCGCGGTCACGGCAAACTCCTCGGAAGCAATGATTCGGCCCCCCTTGCGCGGCGCAAATTTCAGGTCGTCGCCGACAGCAAACAGAGACGTCGCGCCCCCGTCGTGATAGACGCTGGTCAGCAGCGTACCGGCCGTGATCGGATTCGTCGCGGCGGCCCCACCGGAGGTATTGGTCAGCGCTTCCGAAGCCAGTTGCGACCCTTGGGTCGCCAGCGTGCCCACGGACAACAGCGCGCCGCTGATTTCGACGTTGCGAGTCGCCTGCGCGACGTTCAAATCTCCCAGCGGAATGGCGATGTCCGTCAATTGCGTCGTCACCAGATTGAAGTCCTGGTCGACACCATAACCCTGCACGCGATAGCCGGCCGGCGTGATCAGTTTGTCTTCGCTGTTGAGCGAGAAATTGCCGGCCCGCGTATAGACGTTCCCTTCCTGCCCGGACACCACAAAGAATCCATCGCCTTGAATGGCGAGGTCCGACGGACTCGTACTGGTCGTCACGCTGCCTTGGGAGAAGTCCGTGGAGATAGCGGCGGTGGACGCTCCCAGACCAATCTGTAGCGGGTTCGTCCCCCCGTTGTTGGTTGTCGGCCGCGATCCGACGGACAGGGTGCGCGCCAACTGTGTCTGAAACTCCACGCTCGACGCTTTGAAGCCGTTGGTCCCCGCGTTGGCGATGTTGTTGCCCAACACGTCGATCGTCGTTTCATTCAACGACAGACCGTTGAGCGAAGTGTTCAGCGCGGATGTCAAACCCATGACGTTTCCTCTCCCTGCCCCATTCCCATCGGACCATGTCCCGTGGTGCCCGATCCAGTCGGATTGCGGACCATGGGTCTCCGTTTCGTCGCACAGCGTTTCATCGGTGGTGAGCACGGCAGACTCCGCCGACCCATCCTCCCCGCGTCCGCAGGTATCTCACGACGACCATCCGGCCGCCCCGCGATCGCATCCCCATTCCCACAGACGATGACCGCTCACAGCGGAACCTTGGCTGGACCCGCCATCCGGACATTCACGTTCGTTATCGGCTTACAATCGTCATAACCCGCACGATTTATCAGTGGTCGACAGAAATGCCTGCGAAAGCCTCGACCTGGCAGCGACACGCGAGGTGATTCGCCGCGGCGTCCGTGCCCGCGGCGTGGGAGGCGACAGCGGACTTTGGCTCGAACTGTTTCGCGCTCGCGCTTGCCCGTTGACTGCGGTCTGGGGCCCTCAGTAGCGTCGAACGAAAGCTGCGCAACCTGCGTTGAGTTTGTCGGCTCCGGCGCTGCCGGACGACCAGTTTTGCACGTTGCGGGGGCCGGTCATCGCGCGAGGTTTGTGATCGCACCTTGACCGTCAGCTCCACTTCAAACAAAGGGGCATTTGATGTTTCAGGTCACCTGGTTTCGACGCGTGTTCTGGCTCTCTGCGGCCGCGGGACTGCTCTGCTATTCCGCCGCTGCCCGCGCAGAAACGCCCGTGGTCACTCACTGGACGCTCAAAGTCGTTCCAGCCAGGAAGGCCTCGGGAACTTCTGCCGCCCCGCGTGACGTTGAATTCCAGCGTCAGGCCGACGGTCGTATGGTTCCCGTGTCTCCGGAACCTCAGGCCACTGTGGAGACGTCGGTCACTCAGCCGGGGGCAGTGGCGGCATCGAGCCAAGCACAGTTTGCAGCGGAAAGTGGCGTGTTGCCGCTGCCCGAGAGCGAACCGGCCAAGTTGCCTGTGATTCAGCCCGGCTGGCGATCCGCGACGCCCGCACTGGTCCCACCGGCCGACGAAGCCAGCGCCGTCAAAACGATGACCATTCAGCCGCTGCCACGTGGTGGATATGACGAAGACGTGCCGGCCATCCAACCTGCGCCGCAGGTCGCTGCGTCCACCGACGGGGCGGTCGTTCCCTGTCCTCCGGTCTCCGGCCGTCAGATCGATCCCCGCGACTACGAGCGCGTCTATCGATCGATCCCGTTCCTCCGCACCGAGTACGAAGCCAATCGCAGCTATCGCCACGACGCCACCATGGAAATCCTGCTCGGTGTTCCCCGCCCGGTGGCGCCGCAGGTCAATGTGAAGGTTCAGTCGTCCGCACCCGCCTGGGGTCACCCTTGGTTCGGCCCGGCCGGTTATCCCCTGCAGTGGCAGCAGACCGGGGTGATTCCTCCCGCCGTGATCAACCCGTTTCAAGATCCATACTACCTGTGGCGGAACTATCCCAACACGATTGGCGTCCGTCGCTCGTCGCTGCTGTATCACTCCTCCGCCCGCTACGGCTTGGGGAACTACGGCTTCGGTCCCGGTCGCTGGGGTTATTGAGCCAACCCACGGCGCACCGCGTGCGAGTGTTGACCTGTCGTTCGCGTCTCTTCGACGCGAGCGGTGCCCATTCCGTGCCTGAGATCCGACGGCATGCTGACCCAGTGAACCAGGTCGGCTTCGCTGCGTAAGTCGTTGTTGGACAGGCTCTTGCAATTCAGGGCCCGCCCGGCGACCGTGCTTGACACCGGCGAAAAATCGCGCCTATACTCCCGCCGCTTCGGGCTGGAGGGTCTCGCTTTAAGTGTTTGTCGTTAAACGGTTTGTGTCGGCTCATTGCGGCCGGGCTGGATCGTCGATCCCGTCCGTTTCGCTCCCTGTAGTGTGGGTGAATGGATTCACCAGCGGAGGTCGCGGACTCGCGGGCTCCGGAAAGGGACTTTCTCGGGCATCACTCAGGACGATTGCGTGTCCGCGTGTTGGCGGCTGCTGCCCTGGCTGGCGGCCATCGGCTGCACCATTGGTGCGCTGAGCGGGATCGCGCGCGCCCAGCCTGCACTGCCACAGGCCCGTCCCGCGGGAGCCCTGCACGTCGCTCCGCTTGGTTCTGCAGAGGGTGTTCGCCCGCTGTCGTCATCCACTGCCAACACCATTCCATTTGCCGCGACAGCGACTTCGACTCCTCTCCCGGTCACGACTGCGACAGTCGCAGAAGAGTCCCCACCGCTGCCGGTTGTGCTCGCACAATGGAGCGACGTTCCCACCTGGGGTGACCGCAGCCAGCCCATCGAGCTGTTCGCTGGCTTTTCGCAAGTTTGGGCCGACGGTGCGACGCAGGTCTATCTCCTGCGCGATCAGGTGCAGGTGAAGCAGGGGAACACCACGATCTCCGCCGATCAGATGATCGTCTGGCGGATGTCTGAATCTCTCACCGGCACACAGTCGCAGCTGGCAATCTATGCCGAAGGCCAGGTGCAACTGGAAGCCGCCGGTGATCGACGACATCCCGGCGTGTTTTTTGGACGCATGAATTCCGACGCGGGCATTTCCAACTATGCCCGCCGCTCATTTGAGCAATCGGGCCAGGACGAGCCGCTCATGCAGCGGGCGCTTGACATCCGGCGGCAGGCCGAAGGGGAGGTCCAGACCGTCGCCTTTCAGGACACTCCCATTCCCACCCTCCCCGGACCGGTGCTCATCCCCTTCGATCAGTTGGGCACCCCGGCGCCAGCCGCGCAGCGCCGAGTGGTTATCACCTCCCGCAGCTCTCTGCCACTGGCGGTCTCAACGCAGTTGTCGGAAAACACCGATCCTCCCGAACAGGAAATCACCATCACTCAGGGTGTCCGCGTGCTCATCTATGGCATGCCGGGCGGAGTGCTCGACCTCTCAGCGGACAACGCCATGATCTGGGCCCGCTCCGGTCCCGATGGCCAGTTCGACGCAGAGATGTACCAGTCCCCGGACATGCCGCTGCAGATTTATCTGGAAGGCAATATCGAAGTGCGGCAGGCGGAACGCTTTCTGCGCGCTAGCCAAGCATTTTACGACATCCGGGAAAACCGCGCGCTGTTGCGCAATGCCGAACTGCGCAACTACGTCCCCGAACTGGACCGCGACATTCGCATCCGAGCTGGCGAAATCCGTCAGCTTTCCCGCGATCGGTTTGTGGCCCGCTCAGCCTGGGTAACGGCCAGCGAGTTCGGCAAACCCGGCTATCGATTCGAAGCGAGTGAGGTGTTCGTCGAGAATCGGGCCCCACAGAACTGGGTTGGCGGGCCGGTCCCCGGGCGGGTTGATCCTCAAACTGGCGAATTCCGCGAGCGACAGGACGTCTGGGTCACCAGTCTCAACAACACGTTCTTCTTCGAAGAAATTCCGCTCCTGTCACTCCCCACGCTCACCGCCCCTGTGGACGACGCCAATATTCCCATTCGCAGTCTCACCATCGGTCAGGACGGTATTCTCGGAACGCAAATCACGACCACGTGGGATGTCTCGCGCACGCTCGGACTGCCCGTCGTTCCCGGCCGCACGTGGGAGGCCGATTTAAGTTACTACTCGGAACGTGGACCCGGCCTCGGGACACGTTACGAATACATGGGCGAGAACGACCTGGGCTTCTATGGCCCCTATCAGGGGGCACTCTCTGGCTTCTATATCCATGACGACGGTGAAGACAATCTTGGCAACGACCGCCGCAGTCTCGTGCCCAAAGACTCCAATCGTGGCAATCTGCAACTGCAGCATCGCCAGCAACTCCCCTATGACATGACCCTGACCGGAGAGTTTGGCTATCTCAGCGATCGCAACTTCCTGGAGCAATACGACGAAGCGGCTTGGGATCAGGACAAAGACTACGAAACACTGCTGCAGCTTTCGCAGACCGTCGATCAATGGCGGTGGAGCGTACTGGGCAGCTGGCAAATCAACGACTTTGAGTACGGCACCGAATGGCTGCCGCGGGCTGAATTGACCGGATTGAGCGAGCCGTTGCTGGGCGGTTTGCTCAACTGGAGCACACGGTCCTCGCTCGGCTACGGCAAAATCAACGTCGCGGATACCCCGCCGGACCCCGTTATTGATCGCTTCGATCCGCTCAACTATTACGCTGACGTCGAAGGGCTCGTGGCGCAAACGCGGCATGAACTGTCCATGCCGCTGGATGTCGGCCCGTTGAGCATCACCCCCTATCTGCTGGGCGAAGCTGCCTACTGGCAAGAAGCGCTCGACGGATCGAGTCTGAATCGCTTCTACGGCTCGGCGGGCGTGCGAGCCTCGCTGACGTTCTGGAAGGTCTTTCCCTGGGTTCAGAGCGAAATCTTCAACCTGAACGGTCTGGCTCACAAGCATGAGTTGTCGGCCGATCTGTACTACGCCGATGCCACCGCGGGTCTCTCAGAAGTCGCGCAGTACAACGAGTTCGACGAGAACGCGCAAGAGCGGTTCCGGACCCGACTACTGTTCAACACGTTCAACTCAGTGTCAGCGCCGCAGTTTGATCCCCGCCGGTATGCGGTCCGCAGTGGAGCCGGCCGTGGTGTCTCTGATCCCTACTTTGAACTGGTCGACAGCCAGGAGGCTTTGCGGTTGAACTGGCGGCATCGACTGGAAACCAAAGTCGGGCCGCAGGAAGCCCAGCGGATTGTCGACTGGATGACTCTCGATCTGGGACTGACCTACTTTCCGGATGCCGATCGCGACAACTTCGGGGAATCACTCGGCTTGCTGACGGCCAGCTACAACTGGCGACTGGGACCCCGGACCCGCTTCCTGGCCAATTCGTCGTTCGATACCTATGACAACGCGCAGCAGTTGTGGGATGTCGGCCTGCTCAACCAGCGGGCCGGACGCGGCAGTCTGTACGTCGGCTATCGACAGATCGAAGCCGGTCCGCTCGTCAGCAAGTTGCTGAATGCCAGCACCAGCTATTCGCTTGGCCCCAAGTGGGTCATGACCGCCGCCACGTCCTACGACGTTGGTGTGGGCGAGGATCGCGGGCAATCGCTCACGGTGTCGCGGCTGGGCAAGGACATCATGGTACACTTCGGTGCGTCCTATGACGCCAACAAGAACAACGCCAACTTCGGCATCAGCATCGAACCGATCTTCGGGCCCGTCAACGCCCGCTCCACGCAACTCAGCTCGCTGTTGGGGATTCGATGAGTCGCGCTCCACAGTCCGAACCGCCATTCACCGTGGCCGGCCAAACCCCGCCTGCCGCCCCGCTCAGGCTGCTGAGCGCCGAGCCTGTCTCGATTGAGACGCCTCGCGCGTCGCCGGAAGCCAGCCCGGC
>JBGSIP010000564.1:0-4359 GCA_041742495.1 Planctomycetaceae bacterium | reverse complement strand
CCGCGCTGGCCGGTCTCGGCATCTTTCAGCGTGGAGAGGGCCTGCTCCAGTGAGCGAATGACGTCGTGCCCCCGCGACACCTTGAGGGAGGTGTTGTAGAGCATCCGCGTGTTGAAGTACGCAATTCCCGTGCTGCCGATCAGCACAATGACCACCAACGCGGTGCCAGTGAGGATTTCGCGATCAAACAGGCGCGGGACAGGAGTGGTTTCGCTCATGCTGTTCATATCCGCCAGAACAGAGGCGTTCCGACTGGCCCCCAAGCGATCGGCCTGGAATCGCGACCCGCCAAAATCGAGTCGGACGGGTCAGGTTGGCCCGCGACATGCCAGTTGCGGCGGACTCTCAATCATCCTCCGTGGCGGAACGTGGTCTTGACCGCGGCGTGCCCGCTTTCTCAACTCCGCCTTCTCGGGCCCGCGAAGGGCGCGACGGTGGTTTTGGTGGGGCATCGTATTCTAACGTCGGGTCCCGGACCCAGTCCAAGTCATACTGGATCTTGGCGGTCTGAATTCGCGGGTCGTCATACTTCTCGCCGTAGGCGCGTAACGCATCGGCGAGCTTCATTGTGATCTCCCGGTGGTCTGCCGAGTCGACCCAGTTGGTCACTTCGTCGGCATCGATTTCCAGATCCAGCAGCCACGGGCGTTCGTCTGTGTCCAGTACGAGCTTGTAGCGGTCCGAAACCGCAGCGGCCCACCCGGCGGTGATTCCCGTCGAGCGAAGAATTGCGACGTCGTCCCACGGTCTGGCAGCAGCTTCGGTATCCGGCGTGGCGGCCGATTTGGTGAACAACGATGCCGCATTGCGGCCCTCTTCGCGACCGGAGCCGGGGAGTTGCAGGAGCGCCAGCAGTGTCGGCATGAAGTCCACGCAGCTCAGCGCTTCGTTGACGACTGTGCCGGCGGGAATGACGCCGGGATACCGCATGAGAAACGGTGAGCGAGCGGAGGCTTCGTAGGGCACTCCTTTGTTCTGCCGATGATGTTCTCCGCGCAGATCGCCGTGGTCGGACGACATGACGATGATGGTGTGATCGAGCACGCCCGCCTGCCGCAGTTCCGCAAACAGTCGGCCGAAGTTGTCGTCGATGCAACGAATCATGCCGAAATAGCGGGCCATGCCTTCATAGTTGCCGGCCGGTGCGCCCCAGGAGGGCACCCCCTCAGTCGGCACGTCGAACGTCCGCGGGCGGATTTCCTCAATGCCGAGGTACATGGTGTCGTAAGGGGCACGGACGGTGTCCGGACCGTGCGGATCGGGATAGCTGACCGTCAGGCAGAAGGGTTCGCTGGCGTGAGCGCGGACAAATTCGACGGCCCGGTTCGTCAGGAAGTCGGTTGTGAACGTCTGATCATTGGCGTTTGCCAAGTTGTAGTTGGAAACACCTTGCGCGTCGGTGCTGCCGACGCGCGGACCCTCGGGCGTCAGTTGCAGATTCTTCCAGTGCCCGCGATTGAACATGTAGCGATTGTCCGTGAAGCCGAAGTTTCGCGCGGGGGCCCACTGAGGTTTGCCGGGGCCGTCGAGGTGCCATTTACCAATGAATCCGGTCGCATAGCCATGTCGCCGCAACACTTCGGCATAGGTGACCACGTCGTCGCTGAGCGGCAGGTCGTTGGTGTTCATATTCACGCGATGGGGGTACTGCCCGGTCGACCATGCCGCCCGCGATGGCGAGCAAACGGGAGTGGTCGCATAAAAGCTGGTTGCGATGGCCCCCTCGGCGGCGATCCAGTCGTGATGCGGCGTGTCGACAACCGCCTTGGGGCCCCACATGAAGGCCTGCTCGGGTGGCAGCAGGGCGCGATAGCAGCCCAAGGTACGGAAATTGTGCTCGTCAGTGATCAGCACCAGCACGTTTGGTCGGCGAGGTGCTTCCGCAGCAGCAATCGAGGTGCAACTGGCGGCTCCGCACACGGTGGCCAGGATGGTCAGCAATGCTCGGACGAATGGCTGACAAGCAAACGCGGATCGCAAGGTTGCGGGCATAGCAGCACCTTCAGGAAACACGAACGACGGGCAGGGGGGCTTTGCGGAGCCGCGGGGTCTGAGGACCACGGAATGGACAGCGGGGCCGACGGCAGTGGGATGCCCAGGCACCGGTTGCTCGCCTACGTCGCCGCCCTTGTCTCGGTGACGACGTATCCGGGTCTCACGGATGCCGGTTGCCAAAGCCGATCGTCGCCGGTTGTGATCCGAAACGCAATTGCGGACGTGAATTCGTTGCCGTTGTCACGGGACGTACAGAGTTCAATTGGCGGGCGGAACCTGCGTGCCCGCGGGCTGGGACCGGCTGCATTTCGAGATCGCAATTTTCCCGTTGCCACGACCGGCGAGAGAGGGGTACAAGCCTCCCGACGGCGAACTTCTGCACGCCGGCAGGCACCAGCGTTGCTACTCCGTGGGGGGGTGGATCGCGGCCTGTGATTCTGATCGATTGCCGACATCATGCCGTGTCCGTTTGCCATCCATTCCGGCGGAGAACCACAGCTACCTGTGCGTTCTGCCAGCATGCGTGAATTTGCCGCGGATCCCATTCGGCTGATGCGGCGGCTGCACGCCGAACACGGTGACGCGGCAGCCCTGGAAGACGAAGGATTTCGCGTCCACTTCATCTTCTCCGCCGCCCTCAATCAGCAGGTGCTCAGCGATTCCAAGCGTTTCCATTCGCAGTTCTTTGCGGTGCGTGGATCGCGGCGGTCCAGCCAGCGGCGGCTGACCGAGGGATTGCTAAGCATGAACGGCGAACAGCACAAGCGGCAGCGTCGGCTGGTGAAAGAACCGTTCTCGCGCAAATCGATTGTTGAATATGGAGACGCCATCCAGCGGCTGGCCGTCGAGATGGTCGATGCGTGGACACCCGGCCAAACGGTCGACATCAACGAACATATGACGCGGTTCATGCTGAAGACCAGCAGCGCACTGCTGTTTGGGCTGGATGCACCGCAGTTTGCACTGGAAATTGGCGAGATGACGCATCACTGGGTGCATTACAATCACCTGGTGGGGCCACTGGCCTTTGCGCCGCATGAAGAACTCAACGGTGTGTATGAAGAGTTACTGGCCTTCTCGGAACAGTTGGAAGCCAAGGTGCTGGATCTGATTCAGATGCGCCGCAGCAGCGGTGAGCTGGGGCACGATGTGCTGTCGTTGCTGATTCAGGCCAACGATGCCGAAGGGGGCATCACCGACAAGGAACTCGTGGGGCACGTAACGCTCTTGTTTGCGGCGTCCCATCTCACGACGGCTCACACGCTGACCTGGACCCTGCTGTTGTTGGCCCAGCACCCCGACGTGATGCGATCGCTGGCCGAAGAGCTGGACCGCGAATTGGGGGGGCGGCTGCCGACACCCGCGGATCTTGATCGCCTGGAGGTGCTGGATCGTGTGTTGAAAGAGAGCATGCGGATCATGCCGGCGTCGTCGTATTCGCAACGGTTCGCCACGGAATCGATGGCGCTGGGGCCCTTCCAGTTGCGGCCCGGGTCACTGGTGATCTTCAGCCAGTTCATGACCCATCACTCGGCCGCCCTGTACGACGAGCCCGATCGTTTTCTACCGGATCGCTGGCAGACCATCAGCCCCTCGCCGTATGCCTATCTGCCGTTCGGCGCGGGCCCCCGGATGTGCGTGGGGGCTCCATTGGCCATGCAGATTCTCAAGCAGACGCTGCCTGTGATATTGCAGCAGTACAAGGTCACCTGCGTGCCACACTCTCGCGTGGAGGCCAAGGTGGTGTCGACGATGTTGAACCCGATGCTGCCGGTCTGGATGACGCTGGATGCCTGCGACGGGAAGTTCATCTCGCAGCCGATCGCTGGCAACATCCATGAACTCGTGCAGTTTCCGCCTGCGACAGCGGGCGGTGTGGAACGGCGGCGAGCTGCCTGATCGCCGCGCTGCGCGGGGCAAACGGCCTTGGTCTGCGACTTTGTTGATGCCTCGCAAATCGGGACGGATCTGGCGGGGAGAGCCAAAACCGTGTTGCTGGCGCGATTTTGGTCTCGCTACCATGCACAGAACAATTCACGACCGCCGCCGATCAACGGGCCAAGCTGGCCACCTTCGGCCGCGGACCGGATCGTGATGGCCATTTCTACGTTCGCAAGGTCAGTTTGCCAGTGATGTCGCCCGGGAATCAGCGCGTGTTGAGGCTCGGGCTGCTGGGAATTCCCGCAGACTTCGATTCTGCCATTCGCCCGGCGCTCCTGCGGCTGGCTCCCCGCGTGCGTGTGGTGGGCGTGTATCACCCCGTGCATCTCCTGGCCGAGCGTGTCGCACGGGGACTCAAAACCGTGGCCGTTCGCAGCGTGCATCAGTTGCTGCATGGCGTCCAATCGGAGGGGGTCTTGTTTT
>JBGSIP010000563.1:0-3939 GCA_041742495.1 Planctomycetaceae bacterium | reverse complement strand
CGCAGGCTCTGGCCGATCAGGCACCGGCGGGCAATGCCGGGCTGTTTGTCGGCGTGACCACGTTTGCCGAGGATGCCGGACTGTCGTCGCTGCCACTGTGTGCCGACGATGCGGTGGAAACGGCGTTTGTGTTTGTCGAAGAACTTCGCCTGGTGCCGGCGAAGCAGTGTGTGATCCTCATTTCCAGCGAACCCGTCCATCAGCGGGTACGTGCGCAGTTGGCGCGGCTGAAACAACTGGGAGTCACGGTGAGCACGGCGAACGGCACGCGAATTCTCAAGGAATCGCGGCGGCTGTCTGAAGTCGCCGACAACGGAGCCCACTTTCTGGTAATGAGCTTCAGTAGTCACGGTTTTGAAGCGGATGGCGAGGCATACATCATGCCCAGCGACGGCGATCGCACGCTGTTGGCGCGGTCGGCTGTGCCGCTGCAGGCGATCGAAGATGATCTGCACGCCAGCAAGGCAGGGCACAAGCTGCTGCTGGCCGATGCCTGTCAGGAACGCGTGGTGACCAAAGGGGGCGGTGGGCGGCCTGCCGCGGAAGAATTCATTCAGGCGATGATTCGTCCCACCGGGCAGGCCGTGTTTCTGTCGTGTTCATCGGGAGAATTCAGCCTCATCGACGAAAACGCAGGCCACAGTCTGTTCACGCTGTTTCTGCTGCAGGGGCTGCGCGGCAAGGCCGCTGCGAACGACGACGGGCTGATTCGTCTGGACGCCGTCGCCAATTATGTGGCAAGCGAAGTCGAAGGCTGGACACGCCGCTATGAACACCCGCTGCAGCGACCCTTTCTCAAAAGTCCGGTGTCGACGCGTAGCATGCCGCTGGCCCGTCGCGCCGACGACGTGGAAACCATCATCCGGCGACTGGAAGGGCACGCGCTGGCCGGCGGTGTGACAGCCGAGTTGCGAAAGCTGCTGATCGCCCGGCTGCGCAAGTCGGACCCTGCTCAACCGGAACCTGCGGCGATTCTGCGGACGACAACCCAATATCTGGATGGGCAGATTGCCCCCGAGGTGTTCGCCGGGTATCTCACTTCTCTATTGGTGCGCGTAGAGCGCCAGGCGCCTCCCACTGTCAAACCGAAAGTTCCATCAGCATCCCCTCCGCCCCGGGCACTGACCAATTCGATTGGAATGCGGCTGGTGCTGATTCCCGCGGGCAACTTTGTGATGGGGTCCACTCAGACGCAGGTGAGCGCCGCTGAAGGCATGGATGCCGGCCTGCCTGAGGGGTTCCTCAATGATGAACTGCCGCGGCATCGCGTGACCATTTCGCGGGCGTTTTATCTGGGTACCACGGAAGTGACGCGCGGACAGTTTGCGGCGTTCGTGAAAGCCAAGAAGTATCTCACCGGCGCGGAATCGGACGAGTTCGGCGGCTGGGGAATGGGCAAGGATGACGCCACGCCTCTGCAGGACCCGGCCTATAACTGGAAATGGACCAACTTTCCGCAGACCGACGAGCATCCCGTGGTCAACGTGAGCTGGTTTGACGCGGTGGCATTTTGCGAGTGGCTCAGCGGACAGGAGAAACGCACGTACCGGTTGCCCACCGAAGCGGAGTGGGAATATGCCTGCCGCGCGGAAACAAACACGGCGTTTCAGAACGGTGACGATCCGGAAGGGGTCGCACGCGTGGGCAACGTGGCCGACGCCACAGCGCAGCAGACCATTCCCCAGTTTGGCGGCCCCGCCGTGCTGAAATCCCAGGATGGTTACGCTCACACGGCGCCAGTGCGGCAGTATGGTGCCAATTCGTTTGGTCTGTTCGACATGCACGGGAATGTGCTGGAGTGGTGCAGCGACTGGTATGGTGGCAATTACTACGGCGAGTCTCCGGAACAAAATCCGATCGGTCCTGCTGCGGGCTCGGAACGCGTCTATCGCGGGGGCTGCTGGAACTACACCGCGGTGTATGCCCGCGCCGCACACCGCGGTTCTACACTGCCGCAGCGACGGGACATGGTGCTGGGCTTTCGCGTGGTGTGCGAAGTGCCCGCGCCGTAGGTCCCAGTGCCGTAGGTCCCAGTGCGATAAATCGGTCGCGGGTGCCCACAGCGCGCGACTGCAATCGGTCAGCTATCCGCCGATCGCATAGGAGTGGATCAACTGTGTGAACAGGTCCACGCCGGCATCGACTTCCGCAAGTGAGATCCATTCGTCGACGGTGTGAGCCTGCGCGATGTCTCCGGGACCACAGACGACGAGGTTGTCGAGCACGCCGAGGACTGCGGCGTCGGTGCCAAACCCCACCGTGCGGGGGGTGGTGTGTCCGGTTTGAGCCAGCATCTCTTGCACGAACGGATGGTCGGCTCGGCGATAGAAGGGGGGGGCGCAGCGGCCGCGGGTCAGGGTCACGCCAAACGGCTCGGCGGCTGCGGCAATCTGAGCCAGCAGATGATCCATGTTCTGGCCGGGCATCGTCCGAATGTAGCTTTCCGCCGTGACCCGCGGCGCCGTGACATTGATGGCCCCCTCGCCGCTTGAGAGCGTGAGGTTCCAGCACAGATCGGCTGGTGCAAATTCGGGATGCTGCCACGCTGGATCGTGCCGCAGTTGGTGACGCAGTTCATTGATCGCCCCGAGTGCCGCCGCCATCTTCCAGCAGGCGGCGTCGTCAGTCCCGCGTCCCGAATGTTGAGCCGGGCCAGTGGCCGAGAGCGTGAAGACACAATTCCCCTTGTGCGCGTGAACGACAGTCCGCAGGGTGGGCTCACCGATGATGGCGCGGGGTTGATGCTGCCGCAATTCGCGAAACAGGCTGGAGCGCGCGACCACCTCGCGGGCTCCAGCAAAGCCGACTTCTTCGTCAGCGGTGATGACGGTGTACAGCGGACCCGCGGGTTGCTGTCCGGCTGTCGACACGTTGGCAGTCGCTTCGAGGGCTGTCAACCAGCAGGCAAGAGAGCCTTTCATATCGCAACTTCCGCGGCCATAGAGACGGCCGTTCTGCTCGGTGAGCTGCCAGGGGTTGTCGCCGGGACCGCACCAGTCATCGGCGGGGACGACATCGGAATGCGACAGATAGGCCAGCCCTTGCCCGGGCGCTGCCTGCGATCGTCCGCGCACGGCCACGAGTGAACGCTTGGGGACGTCGTCGTCGTCCAGGAAATCGATCCGTTCGACTTCGCAGCCACTCGCCAGCAGCCTTGCTTCCAGCCACTCGCTGACGGCGACGTTGGAATCGCGGCTGACCGACGGAAACGCGATCAGTTCATTCAGCAGAGACACAGAGCGTCGCATGGCGTGGTTCACATCCTCACCCCATCAGGGAAACAGGCGCTGCGCCGTGGCCCGAATGGCCGTCATCAAGTTGGAGAAATCGGCCCCGTTCGTCAGCGGGTGCATCACGGCAGAACGCAGTCCCGCCACACCGTCGAGGTTCGCCGGCACGATGTAGAATTCGCCGGTGCGAATGAGCGCCTTGCGGAGCAATAACTGGCGGCGATTGATTTCCGCCAGCTCCAGCGGGCGCCACGCGGCTGGCACGTAGCGGTACACCAGAATATTCGCCTGCGGCTCATGCAGCGGCTCGAAGTCCTCTGCGGCACTCAGCAGCGCGTGGAAGTCACGACAGTGGTCGAATGTGGCGTCAACAATTTGCGCGAACAGCTCCTGGCCGAACGTCGACCACAGTGCCCACAAGGGAATCACCGCGGCCTGTTTGGTGCATTCGAGCGTGACCACGCCGCTGTCGATGGTGGCCAGCTCTGGCGCAACCGGGTCGAACAGATAGGGGGCCTCCTGTCGAAAAGTCAGCAGAGCGTCTCCGCGGCGCCGATAGAACACAAACGCGCACAGCGCCGGCACGTGCAGCATTTTGTGCGCGTCCCAGACCACGCTGTAGGCCCGTTCGATCCCGTTGATCAGCGTGCGAAAGCGGGGGCTCACGCACACCGCTCCGCCGTGCGCGGCGTCGACGTGCAGCCACACG
>JBGSIP010000562.1:0-2122 GCA_041742495.1 Planctomycetaceae bacterium | reverse complement strand
CCCAGCGCTGACACGGCGTGCGGGGGAGTTGCCTGTGGTTAGCAGTTCAGCGGGGACAGACGGCGATGCTCGTCGCTGAGGAGGGCGGAGCGAGCCCGTGTTGTGGGGGGACTTCACCGCCCTCCGGCGCACGGGTACCGGACACCGCCGCGCCGCGAAACAGGTCTTCGACGGCCTCGCAAAGCGCCTCAGCCGCCGCAGCGATGACCACCACAACTATGGCCACCGCATTCAGTGGCGGAGAGTTCGCCGGCAGCCGCTGTCGCCCGGTCGGTACCGTGGGGTGGTTCCGTGGCGGCGGAGCCACCGGCCGGCGCGATCGGATCACCATTGGGATACTCGACCACGACCTCAAACCCCAGATCGGCGATCATCCGGAAGTCTTCCTCGGGCGATTGACCTTTGGTCGTGAGATAGTCGCTGACAAACATCGAGTTCGCCGCATACAGCCCCATCGCCTGCAGCCAGCGGAGATTGACCTCGCGGCCACCGGCAATGCGCAACTCGACCGACGGATGCGCCAGCCGCAACAGGCACAGGGTCTTCAGACAGTACCGCGGGTTCAGTTCGTGCACCGCTTCCAGCGGCGTGCCGTCGATCGAATTGAGAAAGTTGACCGGAATCGACGCCACGTTCAGCGACTTCAGTTCTTCCACCACATCCACGACGTCGGCTGGCTGTTCGCTCATGCCGACAATCAGCCCGCTGCACAATTCCATGCCCGCGGCCGAGGCAATTCGCAGCGTCTCCAGGCGGTCTTCATACGTGTGGGTGGTGCAGATTTCCGCGTAGTGCTTGCGTGACGTGTTGAGATTGTGGTTGATGCGATCGACACCCGCGTCAGCCAGCCGCTGGGCCTGATCGGGCTTGAGCAGCCCCAGACACGCGCAGACATGCAGGCCGTATTCGGCCTTGATCTTACGCACCACGCTCGCGACGTGATCGACTTCCCGGTTGGTCGGGCCGCGACCGCTGGCGACGATGCAGTAGGTGCGGGCGCGATTCTCAAACGCCTGTTTGGCCCCCGCCATCAGCCGCTCTTCGTTCAGAAATGCGTACTTCTGAATCGGAGCGTCGGAGACCACGGACTGCGAACAATAGCCGCAGTCTTCCGGGCAAAGACCGCTCTTGGCGTTCTGCAGGTAATACAGGTGTACCTTCTTGCCGAAGTAATGCCGGCGCACGCGATAGGCGGCATCCAGCAGCGTCAGAATCTCTTCATCGGGGCACTGCAGCACCGCCAGTGCGTCGTCGCGCTCCAGATTTTCGCCAGCGAGGGCCGCATCCGCCAGAAGGGACCACTTTTGCGCTGCGACGGCCATATTCGTGCTCTCAACGTGCTGAAAATTCACAACCGCGATCGATGCGGCACCTGTCAACAGAAGCCGGCCTGCGTTGCCAGCGCTCGCCGGTCGCAAGGCACGCCAACGACGCCCGGCGGGGTGGCACTGGCTCTGCCAGCGTTGTTCTCACCTGGCAAAATGCGGAACTGGCAAAGCCAGTGGCACCCCCTTTTGCTTCAGGTTGTCGTTGTTCAACAGGCCGCTAAGGCCCGCCGACGACCCCCGGTGGGAGGCTGGCCAATCGCTGGTATTCGTATCGCGTGCGACCATCCTTGTCGAGCAACACCAGCGTGTTTGCCGTATGCTCCAGCAGCTTTTGCTGCTGAACCTGCCCCCAGGTCTTCAGGACCGCGTTGTATCGGTCCTGCGGGGTTCCCGAGACAAACTCGAACTCGATCTCCTCAGCCGTCTCGCGAAAATTGAGATGAAGTATGACGTCTCCGCCAATCACCCATCGGCCCATCCCGGTTGGAAACGCATGAATGGTGGCTGTTCCGTCGTCCCGAATCGTGAGATAGCGCGGGCCGAAATAGTCCCCCTTCCAGAACCCGACCGACGACAGTGGCCAGACAGTTGGGGGCTCCCCCGCAGTGGTGCCGGCTCCTTCTGACGACGACGCCTGACCGGTCATGTTCGCGGCCTCCGTTGAGGCTCCCGAATTGGGAACGACAACCGGCGGGACGGTGGAGGCCACCGGAGGTACGTCACGCTTGGCCAGTGGAGCCCAGACCAGCCAGCCGGCCGCCAGCCCTACTGCGGCCAATCCGGTCAGCGTGACG
>JBGSIP010000561.1:0-2202 GCA_041742495.1 Planctomycetaceae bacterium | reverse complement strand
CAGCCCCCACCCCACCACGGCCAACCGGATTCCGATTGCGAACGGCATTCGTGCGTTCCGTTCGCACCGGCGCTCGCGTCGTCGAGAAATGTCCGGACAAATCGTCATGCCGTTGCTCATGTGTCACATCCTTTTGAACCGGCGATTCCTTCGACCTCGCCGCGACGCGGTCCTGTCTCAGATTGGCCCAAGGGGCCCGATCATGCGCGCGGAGGTCATTTCTTGGATTTGCTGCGAGCGCTGGACTGCTTGGGATCCGTCTTTTTGGGCTCCACCTTTTTCGCCGCAGCCGGGGGAGTGGTCTTGCGAGGCATCTGTTTGTCACCCGCTGCGGACTTGTCGCCAGTGGCCTTGGCAGCGTGATTCTTCCCGGCGTGATTCTTCCCGGCGTGATGCTTCTCAGTGTGGCCCTTGACCGGTGCCGCCGGCTTCCCGGCGGTCCCCTTGGCGGTCAGTTTCTTTGCCGGGATGGCTTTGGCTGTGTCCGTCTTCCGCGCAGCGTCCCCCTTTTTTCCGGCCGGCGCGTCCTGTTCGGGGTTCGATTTTTTCTCAGAACCAGACTTCTTGTTGACGCTGTCGACCGACTTCTCGGTGCCCTGTTTTTCGGTGCCCTGTTTTTCAGTGCCGGACTTCTTCGCCGCGACAGGTGCCCCCTTGGCAGGGGACTGGCCCGCTTTTTCCGCTGTGGACTTGTTCGTTCCGCCACTCACGGCGGAACCTGGCTTGGCAGTCTGCCCGGGCTTGGTCGTAAGTCCAGCCTTTTCGGCAACCACCGGCTTCTTGTCCGCGGACTTCTTGTCGGCCGCCCCCTGAGGATCGGCCGACTTGCTCTCGCCTGGCTTGCCCGTCCCCTTCGCGGGGATCGGTGGTTTGCCAGGGGATGCACCTTTGGCGGCCGACTTGCCTGCGCCCTCTTTGCCGGCCGGTTCAGCGACCGCCACGGCGGGCTCCTTGACCGGTGCAGGCTTCTTCTTTTTCTTTTTGATGGCCTTGCCAGCGAATAACAGCTTCAGCCGCGCCGGCACATCGAACACCGTCGGCTCTTCGCCCGGATCGTGTTCATCGGACAGAATATCGGAGTACGTCTCATCAACAGCAAACTCGCGGACGACGGCGCAGAACGGTGCGACTTCGGCCTTCCTCAGAACGGGCTTGAGCTGCTCGGCAGCCGCCTGCTCATCCGGACCGGTATCGACGACTCCCAGCCAGTTCAGCGCGCTGGCCATGCGGTGATCGAGGGGCACCGTGTGGGCATGGACAATTTCCGCCAGCGCCGTGTTGCAGACAAACGGCGTGAGCGAGCTGATCTGCTTGAGATACTTCTCCAGTTGCTCGACAGTCTTTTTCCGCAGATGCTCCATGTCGAAGGCGTAGCGTTCTTCGAACACGGCCTGCAGGACATCGCGAAAGCGTCCGGCCCGAAAGTCCGGTTCAGGCCCGGCAAAACAGGGGACCAGCTCGGTCAGTGAGCTGACGCGGATCTCATTCAGATTGCAGAACGAACTGGTCAGCGCGTCGAGCGTCTTCGTCGCATTGTCCTCAGTGGTCCCCTCCACGCAGATCGCCCTCAGCAGCCCCTGCAGGACATCTTTCTGCTCCTTGGGGACCGTACCGGAGTACTTCTTCTTGAGGTCGGCGACCAGTTTCTTGCAGATCGTCTGGCGGTCTGCGACCTTCACCTTCGTGGCTGACATGGTATTCCGCGGCTTCCCGGAAATCAGGGTCGGTGTGAGTGGTGGTTTCGGAGGATTGGCCCACAACCACAGTGCGCTGCGGGCCATCGCCCCACGCGAGCATCGCGTGATGGACTGGTCGGGGCAGTGCCCCCCGGCGGCTGGGGATCATCCCGATCCCGGCGCCCGATCATCCTCCTGCGTGTCATCAACGACAGAGTCATCCCCGGCGTCCCGCCCGTGGGCGGACATGTCGTCAAGGTCCAGGTCGTCCTCGTCAGCCAGCTCGCCATCTAACTCGTCGTCGTCATCGTCCAACGCGTCGTCGTCGTACTCGTCACCAAGACCAGCGCCGTCGGGATCGTCGTTGTCGACGTCATCATTGGCATCAGAAACTTCGTCGCTGGCCTCGTCGTCATCGACGGACTCTCCGCGGCGCAGTCGTTCTTCCCGTTCGATCTCGCGCAGCGCCGCGGCCGTGGCAAAGTGCTTGCTGACCTGGTCGTCCAGCACAAAGGTCAGAATGGGC
>JBGSIP010000560.1:0-4700 GCA_041742495.1 Planctomycetaceae bacterium | reverse complement strand
CGCCCTCGCCGTGCAGTTGATGGGAGGGGGCGATTTGCTGGGAACCGCGGCTGCGACCTGGGCCGACGAGACTACGGCCCGGATCGAAGCCCTCCGCCGCGGCGATGGCGGATACGCCAAGACGGCCGAAGGGGCGGCCAGCAGCATGTACCACACGTTTTTGGTCGTGCTGGTCTATCAACTCCTGGGCCGCGACGTGCCTTTGCCCGATCGGCTGGCGCAGTTTGTCTTTGATCGCCAGCGCGACGACGGGGGATTTGTCGAAATCGCTCCCATGCGGCGTGGCGGAACCAATCCCACGGCGGCGGCTGTGGCCCTGTTGGCCATTCTGGGGCTCATCGACGACGCGCTGCGCGAAGACGTCGGCGGGTTTCTCACCGATGTTCGCTCGGACGAAGGGGGCTTTCAAGCCAATTCCCGCGTGCCATTCGCGGATGGACTCAGCACTTTCACGGCGCTGCTCACGGCCGAAGAACTGGGCCGAGGTGAACTCGCGAATGCAGCGCGTATTCGCGAGTTGGCAACCACACAGTGGGAATTTCCGACCGGCGGGTTTCGCGCCGCCACGTGGGACGAAGCCGCCGATCTGGAATATACCTTCTACGGCTTGGGCGTCCTGGGTCTCACGGCTCCGTGAGTCCTCCGCGCTACCGATCAACTCGGCAGCGGCAGGTTGCGCGCTGCGAGCACCGCACCCGTTTGGAAATCCTGCACCCAAACAGCGACTCGCGATTTGTTCCGGACCAGATCCGCGGGCACTGCCAGTTGCAGTTCCGTCGCGGCCTGCAAATTCAACGATCGGCCGGCGATGTTGCGAGCGGCGGCCGCGTGCTTCAAGGTTCGGCCGGAGTTTTCTCCCCGAGTGACTTGTGAGCTGCGACCGTCCTCGCAGACCGCTGCCAGCAAGGCCAGCTTTCCGGCGGGCAAGTCTGTTTCAGCGGGCATGGGCACCGTCACCGTCATTTGTGCCTCTCCAGTGGCCGCCGTTGACTGAGCCAGTTTGGCCTCCAGTTTCCAGGGGGCCGGTGCCTGCAGAGCGCTGGCCACCGCGGCCGCGACCTGCTCGCGTCGCGAACCAACCATCGCCGCGAGTCCATTCACCACGATCTGCGGCGTGTACACGCTCTGGCCCTGCAGCCAGACCTGATACTGCCGCTGCCGTGTGGTGAATCGTTCATGCGACAGCGGGTCAATCCAGCCCAGCCGATCCCAGTAGTCCACGTGAAAACCAACGCACACGATGGGCAGATTCTCCGCTGCGGCGCGGGTCTGCAGATCCATCAGCACGTCGTCGGCGGGGGGGCAACTACTGCAGCCTTCGCTGGTGAACAGCTCCACCAGTGCAAAACCGGCCTCTTGGCTGCCGCCTGTCGTGGCCTGCCCGGCGACCGTCGGGACGGGCACATTCTGGGTACAGGCCAGCGTGATTCCTGCCGCCATCGCTTGCATCGCGGACCGCCGGGTGATGGGATGTGGGAGAGCCGTGGGCATGGAAAAGTGCATTTCAAGTTCCTGGCAAAGTCACACAACAGGCAAAACGGCGTTCGCCACACGGTGATAGCAATACAACGATCGCATCACAGCGATCACGACTCCGTGTTCGCGACAGTGATCTCGACCGGGTGATCTCGACTGAATGATCGCTGTGGAGACTGCCGCTGTCATGAGACGATCATTGCGAGCTGTCCAGCGTCGGTTCTGTATGCTGTTTCACCAATCACGCACCGAAGTCTGCTATCGTGGATTGGACGGCAGTCAATCGTGCCAGAGTGGGGACCGCTGGCATTGAACAGCGTGGATGGGAATCGCGGCATACGACGTTTGCGCGAGGCCGATTAAGTTGCAGGCAGGGGTAAGTTGCAGGCGGGGGCGATTGGTCAGTTTCACGAGCGCGGGTCCGGCGGTAGACTTTTGGGTACGAACGCGGAGCGTTCCGTCAGGCCGATGCCTGACCGCGATGGAACGATCGAAGTGGCGAGGAGGCCCAGCTTATGGAACTGTATTCCCCCGGGTTGCGTGGTGTGTGTGCGGGTGAAACCGAACTGGTCTCGACCGACGGGCCACTGCGAATTCGCGGCTACCTCGCCCGAGATCTGGTGGACGACAGCTCCTTCCTCGAAACAGCCTTCCTGATGTTGCTGGGCGAACTTCCCACGCAGGAAGAATTCGCCGATTTCTGCTCCATCCTGGACGAAGAAGCAACGCTCCCGGCCGAAGTGCTCGTCGCGATGGAGCAACTCCCGTTGCACCTCACCGCGGCCCAATGGCTGCATGCGTGCTGCGGCGTGTTAACCGCCAACGATCCCGAGGTCAGTGATCCGCGGCCGCAGGCATGCCTGGCGCAAATCGTGCGCATTCTGGCCCGGTTGCCGCTGGTGCTGGCGGCGCACAATCGCACCACGCCCCGCGGAGAAGCACTCTTGGGCGATGGCGAAATGGGCTACGCCGCCACACTGCTCAACTGGCTGACCGGTGAAGAACCCACGACGACCCGCGAACGTGCATTCGACGCCCTGCTGATGGTGCAGGCTATGCGGCCATTCGAGACGCCGCATTTCGCGTCGCGCGTGATCGCTTCTGCGGGCGGAGACATGTATACCTCCATCGCCGCGGGACTGGGAATCACCGCGATGGGGCCTTCGTCTCACTTTCAGGCCGCCTGGGATTTTCTCGATCTGATCGAAACTGCCGACGATGGCGAACGCTGGCGGCTGAATCGGCAACCGGTCGGCGATGCCCACGCCGACGCCCCCTGTCGGGCCGGCTTTACCACGTTGCAACGCGATCGCTCGCCGCTCGCTGGCTGGTTGCTCAAACGTCACATCGAAAAACTGGCCATGGAAAGAGACCTGCTCGCACGCGAAGAAGCATCAGAGGCAGTTGAGCGCGCGTGGTTTCAGGAATCCAAACTCGTCCCGCACATCGACTGGATGAGCGCGCGACTGCTGCACTATCTGGGCGTCACCAAAGAACAGGGTTGGGCGATCGTCGTCTTTGGCCGCGTGCTCGGCTGGTGCGCCCATGCCTGGGAACAGCGGGAAGAAGCCAGCGAACCTTACACGCCTCTTGCCCGCTACCGAGGCCCGGAGTCGCTACCATTCGTCCCCCTCGCCATCCGCGGCTAACCCCTCCCCGGAGGGGGTTTGTGCCTGCGGCAGCACGGGTCGGGGGCTGTGTGGGGCGATCAGTTTCTCGCGTCGTGGGTGCCTCTGCTGGCTTGTCCAGCAGTGACATTCGGCAGTGCTACCGAAGCTGATCTGTTCGGTCCCTGCCTCAGTGCTTTTCTGCGAGCATCGGCACCTATCCGTGGTGGCTGGTGACGGCGGTGGCGGAGGCGCGCAGGACGACGACGCGGTTGGCTGGAACGTCCTTTTCGAGGAATCGCTGGACGCGACGCAACTGTGGCTCGTCGATCGGCGTCCCCGCTTTCAACAGTACGGCTCCCTGCGAGGTGTGCAGATCCTCCGCCAGCAGCATGCCGACCCGCAGTTGATCGGGACGAATCTCAAGCTCGTCATCAAACAGCGTGCGGTCATCGCCGAGCAGGGCGACGTGAATCAGCGCCTCGACCACATCCCGCCGATACCACACGTCCACGCGCTTGGAGACCTCTGCCAAGGCGTCGTCGATGGTGACCATGTCGAACCGGTGCCGATCGTTCAACGCGTTGTCAAAGGCATTGGCGACCGCAACGATTTGTGCGGTGAGCGGAATCTGATCTCCGGACAGGCGATCGGGGTACCCAGTGCCGTTCAGTTTCTCGTGGTGCGACCGCACAATGACGGCTGCCTCTGAGAAGTTCGGAATCCGCTGCACGAGCTGCTCACCCATCACGGCGTGCGAACGCAAGTGGCTGCGATCGGCGGGGTTCAAATTCTGCGGATTGGCGCTGAGCAATCGCTCGGGCAATCCGACCTTGCCCAAGTCATGCAGCAGCGAGCCGACTTGCAGGTGCGCAATGGTTTCGGAGGGCAAACCCAGATGACGCCCGATGCGCAGTGACAACTGCATGACGCGGCGGGCATGGTGGCCGAGCACGCGGCTGTTGAGTTCTGCCAGCTCCGCGAGCATCTTGATCGAGCCCAGCAGACTCCCTTTGAGTGACTGATTGAGGACTTCGACGCGCGAGGTGCGTTCTTCGACCAGGGATTCCAGCCGTGCGTTGAGCGCGGTGAGATCGGCCGCGCGTTGTTCGGCCAAGGTGCGCAGCCGCTGGTTCTCAGCGACCAGTTGAAACTGGCGTACGCCGTCGCTGACGGCTTCCCGCAGCGTGCGGTCGTTCCAGGGCTTGGTCAGAAAGCGACTGACCGCTGCTTCGTTGATCGCCGCGACGGATGCCTCCAGATCGGCATAGCCGGTGAGCATCATCCGGATGGTGTCCGGAGATCTCTCACGGACGCGGCCGAGAAACTCCGTCCCTTCCATGGCGGGCATGCGGTGGTCGGACACGACGACGGCAATCGACTGAGTCTCCACGATCTGCAAAGCTTCCGCGGTGTCTGTCGTGATCAGGACTTCAAACTCAGCCGAGCGCATCAGGCGCTGAATGGCCCGGAGGATTTGATCCTCATCATCGACAAACAGCACCCGCGGGCGTGCCGACTTGACCTCGTTTGCGACGTCGATGTGATCGCCGCCGGCCAGACCGCCGGAGACCGAGCGCGCCGCTGCGGCGGGATGGACAGCAGCAGCCAACGGGG
>JBGSIP010000559.1:0-2330 GCA_041742495.1 Planctomycetaceae bacterium | reverse complement strand
CGAGCATCCGCAGGAAGCGGGCCAGATGGCCACGCAGGTGCGTGCCAATGCCGCCGGCTGGATTGCCCGCGCGCAAGCGGCACTGGCGACCCTCAAGTCGCAACCGGAATGTCGTCCCGATCAACTTGCGGCCATTGGCTACTGTTTTGGCGGCACGACGGCGCTGCAGTTGGCCATGAGCGGGGCCGATCTCGATGCGGTGCTCAGTTTTCATGGAGCGCTGTTCCCAGTCACCGCTGATCACATTCAACAGCTCAAGGCCAAAGTGGTGATCTGCCACGGTGCCGCAGATGCTTTCATTCCCGAAGCAGCGGTCCAGGCGTTTCGACGTCCGCTGGACGCCGCGAAGGTGGCCTACGAATTTCACAGCTATCCGGGTGCCAAACACGGCTTCACCGTCCCGGATGCTGATGCCCGCGGCGTCGATGGACTGGCCTACAATCCGGCGGCCGATCAACAGTCATGGGCGACTCTCAAACAGACTCTGGCAGCAGCCTTTCAATAGCGACCCTGCCGAGACAGCGCGGGGCACTCTGAGCCCCGTGATTCTGGCTCGATCGCTCTGGGCAGTGCCGCGACTGGATTCCTGCCCTGCCCGATTCGGACTCGGCTCACTCTCGGATCACCGCTTGAACTGGCTGGCGACTTGCGTTCTCGATCATCGACCTCTGAGCTAAGGATTCTCCGCGATGGGCACGTCCATGAGTTTGCGAAATCGGTCTGCGTGTCTGCTGCAGGTGGCCGTGTGCGTGGGAGTTGTCTTGGCGGGCCGCGCAGCGGCAGCCGGTGATCCCGCCGAGTGGATTCAGTATTTGCCGGCGGACACCAACACGCTGGCTATCGTGCGTGTGAACAGTGTGCTGTCGTCCGAGCGATCGGCCCAGGCAGGTTGGCGGGCGAAGCTGGAAGAACGCTTTCTCAGCGGCGGAGGCGGATTCTCGCCGCATATCGAAGCGCTGGTGGTGGGGTCACTCACCCACCCGGGCGTGCCTGAAGAAGTCTGGTCGACGGCACTCTTTTCGACCCCGTTGGAACTGTCGATGGAGACGATCGCGACGCACGAACAAGCTCCGATTGCCGACTTGGCAGGGCGTCGGGCCGTGCGGGCGCGGGACGGGGCTTACGTCATTGAATTGACGCCGACGTTGTTCGGCGCGTATCGCCCCGGTCATCGTCAGGACGCTGCTCGCTGGATGGACAACATCAACCAACAGCGCGGGCTGGGTGTGTCACGCTATCTGGTGTCGGTGGCCAATCGCCCCCAGCCCATCGTCCTCGCCATCGATCTGCGGCATGCCGTGGATGCGCAGCGGGTCCGCCAGCAACTGGAGCAGGACGAGCGATTCCGTTCGTACGCGGAATTCGTCGACGCCCTCGTGCCACTGCTCACCGGGCTGCAGGGGGTCTGCTTCACAGCGGACATTTCGGACCGCATCGCGGGGCGAGTGCAGATCGATTTCGACCGCGATGTGGGCCGCTTGAAGTTCGCAGTGCGAGCGTTGTTTGTATCGATCCTGGAAGACCTCGGCGCATCGATTGATGAACTGGCGGATTTCTCCGTTGCCACGGAAGGGACTTCGCTGGTGCTGGAGGGGACACTGGGCGACGAAAGTCTGCGCCGCATGATGTCACTGGTCATCGCACCCTCACTTCCCGAAGTGCCCTCCCTCACGGAACGTCTGGCGTTGACGCCCGCCACACCGGCGAAACCAGCGGCGACTGACCCGCTGGCAGCCACGCGGAAGTACGTCAGCGCCGTGAACAAGTACATCAGCGATCTGGAAGCAGCCAGCCGGAGGGCGAAGGAATACGAGCGGACCGCCACCTGGCACGACAACTACGCCCAGAAGATCCTCGCCCTGCCTGTGCAGGATGTCGCCCAGGAGGCGATTGACTACGGGTTGAACACCGCCAGCTCATTCCGTGCCTTGGCCGCGTCACTGCGGGGACAGGCCGTGTCGATCCAGTCAGACCAGAACGCCCTCGTGTACCGATACAACTACCAACCGGGCGCGGTCGGTGTGAACATCTGGGGCGGCGTGGGCTATCGCGAATCGGCTGTCAACTACGACAGCAACCTGCAAGAAGTCCGCGAACGCCAGGCGGCAGCCGTCCAGTCCGGTTCCAACGAACGCCTGCAAATCTGGCAATCCATCCACACTTCAAGAGACAGCATGACAGCCCGCCTCTCCGCGGCCCCGGCAGGGCGATAGCTTTGTCATTGGAAGCTGAGATCGCTGTAGAGTTCGGGGATCTCACAGGTGCCGCTGGCTCCCCTGCTGTCAGCCCCGTTCCCCAAAAACGACAGCGTCCGGCGGAATTCATTCCGC
>JBGSIP010000558.1:0-9423 GCA_041742495.1 Planctomycetaceae bacterium | reverse complement strand
CTGGAATTTGGCCCCGTGGTGCACGCGCTGGAACCAGACGTCAAGCGGGCCCGCGGCGGGCTGCGCGACGTCCACCTGCTACGCTGGGTCGCGTTTGCGGCGGACGACACGACAGACCTCGAACTGCTGCGGATGCGCGATGCCCTGCGGCGGGACGACGTGCACGACCTGAAACTGGCCTATGAATTCCTGACTGCCATTCGCATCTCGCTGCATCTGCATGCTGGCCGAGCCCAGGATCGCCTCACTCGTGACGAGCAATTGCGGATTGCCACCGAACTGGGAGTCACGTCCCCCGATCACCGCCGACCAGTCGAAGTCTTCATGCAACGTTACTTTCAGTTGACGACGGGAGTGGCGGAGATCGTCGAGCGATTTGTCGAACTGGCCAAACCGAAGTCACTCATCCGCCAGGTCTCCGACGTCATCCTTTCGCACCGGGCGGAGGGCATCTTCCGCGTGGGTCAGACGCAGATCGATGTGATCAAGTCGGCCCGGCAGCGCGTGGCCAGCGACCTCGACGCGGTGATGATGCTGTTCCAACTGGCGATGCAGTACGAAGTCGATCCATCACCGCAGATGATTGACGCGATTCGGGAGCATCTCCCGGTCGACGCCGAAGTCAGTGCCCGTTCCGCCCAGCGATTTCTCGAAATGCTGTCGGTGCCCGGCAACATCGGGCGGCGTCTGCGGCAACTGGCGGCGTGCGGCGTCTTGGGTGTCATTCTGCCGGAGTATCGGCACACCATCGGCCTGTTGCAGTTCAACCACTATCACTCCTACACCGTCGACGAGCACACGCTGCGGGCCATTGAAGCGGCCGAGCAACTGGCCATCGATGCCGGACCAGTGGGGCGCGAATATCATCGGATTGCTCGCAAAGACCTGTTTCACCTGGCCGTGCTCATGCACGATCTGGGGAAGGGGTACGAAGAGGATCACAGCATCATCGGCGCCCGGATGTGCGAACTGGTGGCGCGACGTCTGCGGCTCGACGGGCCACAGACCCGCACGTTGGTGTTCCTGGTTCGGCATCACCTGACGATGTCGAATCTGGCGTTTCGCCGCGACATTACCGATCCCAAGGTGGTGCTGGAGTTCAGTCATCTCGTCGGTTCAGTCCCGACGCTGCGCCAATTGCTCGCGCTCACCGCTGCGGACATGAAAGCCGTGGCGACCGGCGTGTGGACCGCGTGGAAAGAAGAACTGCTGCTGGACCTGTTCGAGCGAACCAGTCGCGAGCTGGTCGGCACGAAAGACTCCAGCGGAGAAATCCGGCTGCAGGATTTGCTCGTGGAGGAAGTCCGCACCGGCGCGGGTTGGCAGGAATTTGACTCGGCCGCGCGGGCCGTTGTGCAGCGAACGATTGCAGAGTTGCCGTCGTACTATCTGGCGGTGACCCCGCTGGAACTGATTCTGGATGACATGCAGGCGGTGGCCCGTCTGCAACCCAGGGAAGTCAGCGTGGCCGCCAAGCACGATGCCGTCACACGTGTCACCGAGTACCGGGTGATCCTCGACGAACACCACTACGCCCGCATCTTTCACAAAATTACCGGCGTGCTGACCGCCCATCGATTGGAGATCATCGGGGCAGACATCAACACCACTGCCTCGGGCATTGTGCTGAATCGGCTGCGGGTGATCGATCGGGATATTGTGGTCGGCAGCGAAGCCGAAAGACTGGACCGGATTGTCGAAGCGCTGAAGGCCAGCCTGGCAGGTCCGCTATCGGTGGAGAATCTGTTCAAGCGAAATCGACGTTACCGCCTGCAGGCGGATGCCGAACCAATTTCGGGCCTCCCCACGCGGGTGAGCATCGACAATTCCACCTCGGAGTCATGCAACATTATCGACGTTTTTGCTCACGACCGACCCGGGCTGCTGTATACGATTGCTCGGGCACTGGACGAGGTTGATGTGTCGATTGTGCTGGCCAAGATTGCTTCGTATTTCGACCAGACTCTCGATGTGTTCTACGTCACCGACCGCGCGGGCAATAAAATCACGGACGCCCAGCGGCTGGCCAACATCGAGTCGCGCGTGGAAAAGCGGCTGATCGACTTCGAACGACAAGGTCACAAGCTGTTTTCCTGACGGATGTTCCGCAGGCTCGACGTAAATCCCGGCTTGGCGGAACGTTGGCGGAAACGTAGCATACTGGGGATCGTCGCCGCTGGCCCCCTTACTGCTGTCGGCTGACGATCATTTTCCAGGGTGCCCTCAGGAGCGACAGATGTCCGAAAGCGAATTGCGCCGGCCGTTTCCGGCCACCAAATGGTTCTGGTTGAGCGTGGGATTGTTGGGCGGGGTGATGATTTCCCACTTTTGGCCCAGCGAACCAGCCGCGGCCGCGGCGTTTCAGCCCGGACTGGGCAAGATGACCATTTTCTCGTGCAACACGCAGAATCTGGGTGGCCAGCCCGATGCCGTCTTCATTCTCGACTTTGTGTCCGGTCGATTGATGGGGGCCGCTTTGCACCAGCAGTCTGGAAAATTCACCCAATTCTATGGCCGCAACCTGCCGGCCGATTTTGGTTTGACCGGAGCATCGGCGGCCGATGCTGAGTATTACGTCACGACGGGCCAGTTGAACATTTCTTCGCGGTCCTCAAATCCCCCGCCCGCACAAGGTGGCATCTATGTGGCCGAAATGAAATCTGGCAAGTGCATTCTGTATGGGTTCCCGTACCAAACCGCAGGTGCCACCAGAACGATGATCGACCTTGTTCCCATTGATGGTTTCCCCTTCCGCGAGTCGCTGTAGGAAGTAGCCTTCGCGAAGCGATGCGAACGACGTCAGCCACCCTGCCCCGTGTGAACGAGGTGGCGGTGGCTGGTTCTTTCTGGCGGGTACGCACGTGGTGCCTTGCGCCGAGTCCTGATGCCGTGTCCTCGTTCGGGGCACTCGGTGGAACCGACTCGACCAGAGATCATCGTGAAACGCGGTCGCAGATGAGGGCCTGCGATTGTGTGTTGCATTTGGCGAAGATGACCGTGGCGGGCGCTGGGCCACAGTCCTTCCAGCGCCGCCAGAGTCGCTGGGCGTCGACAGGGATGTGCCGCGACTTGATCTCGCGCGCGTGGCAGCCTTGCTGAACAAGGGCTGCCCGCACGGCTTTTTCCTGATGGGAAGTGCTGCCACGCAGTGCGAACGGCGTGGCAAACGGAGAATGCACCAGTTGATCGCTGGTGAGATATTCTTCCGCGGGGTCCAGTCGAAATAAGCCGGACTGTTCTGCCAGCATATCGACGAGGCCGGCGCGTACGACGGCAGGATCGGGATCGTAAATGTAGGCCAGCGGGGGCCTCAACTCCGCACGATACTCCAGCGGCTCGCCGGCCAGTGTCGCGCCAGCCGGAAGCACCGTGGCCCGCCACGCGGTCGCTGAGCGAAGACTGCCGAACCAGACGGTCGCCTCCTTGCATTCGCCCGCCACGCTGATGAGTTCAATTTCCGCGTTGGGGAACTTGCCGCCAAAATTCGAAGCAGGGCTCAGCTTGAGCGCCCCCGAATGGGTGGCTGTGAGTTGCTGCAGCATGTCGAGCGGTGGGCTCCCCTGCTCCAGCCGCAAAAAACGCTGGCCGCCAGTGCGCCGGTCGGGATCGAGATGTACCAAAGCGCCGCGCAGATCTGCGTGTCGGACATCCTCCGCACTCGTTTCGACGGCAGCCTCCACGCCATACGCGGCGGCATTCCACAACAGGCACTGCAGAATGGCGGGATTGAGATCGATCGACCGGACGTTCCCCCGGGTGGCCAGCGCGACGGTGTCTCCGCCGATGCCGCTGCACAAATCGACAATCGAGCCCGAGAACCGTGCGGCCTTGTGACGGGCGACGATTTCTGACGTGGACTGCTCCAGCGACACACGATCGAACCACATGTCGTGGGCTCGCGAGAATTTTTCCCTCGCCCGGCCCCGCAATTCGGCCAATGTCAGCGCGGCGGAAACGACGCCCGCTGGAAACTGCTCGCGCAGGCGTTTCTGGGCGGCCAGTTCACTGCCCTCCTTCAAAGTTGCGATCTGTGCCAGCAATTCTGGGTGCTGTCGGACGATGGGGAGCGCGTCCCAGTAGGGATCGCTCATGAGAGGCTCCCGGCGGGGAACTGTTCGACAGACATCAGCCCCGGGGGGCCGCCCGCCGCCACAATCGACCGCAACTGGGCCTGCAGACGCTCCTCCCAGTCACGAAATATGGCCGGGGAGAGAGGAATACGCACCGGAGACATGACACGCGGATGCAGCAGCATGATCGTCAACTCATCCGGAAGACGCTGAAACACCTCGCGAAAACCCTTCACATAGGCCGTCAACTGCCCCTGATAGTGCTGTTGAAGCACGGCCGGATCGGGGGGGAGTCGACTGGTCTTGTAATCCATCAACAGCCACTGCCCGTCTTGATCTTCGGCCAGGCAATCCATCGTCCCACGAATGATCAACCGCCGGCCAGCAACGGTGAGCGGCAAGAGCAGCGGCAATTCACGCAACAATTGCCGCGCGCTGGCGAGGCGTGCTACCCAGGGCGATTCAAAGAACGGCTCCAGCCGCGCGGTCGCCGCAGCAACGATGGCATCCCGATCCGAAAGTCGCAACAGTCGGGCCAGTCCCGGGACACGTGTCCGCCAGGAGTCTGGCTGATCGAAGGGGGTGTACTGCAGAACGAGGTGCACCAGCGTTCCCAGATCGGTCGCCGACGACGGGGGGAGATCCTGCAAATCGGAGACGCCGAGAAAATCCGGGACTTCGGCCTGATGGGCGTCGGCATCCAACTGGGTGACGGTCAATTCCAGAGGATCCGCCAGCGGGGTGGTTTGCCAGCGCGGCGGAGGGGCGCTGGCGGGTGCGTCCTCGAACGAGGTCTGAGCAATCAATTCCAATTGCTGCAGGCAACTGAGTCGCCGCTGTGAGTGACCTGTCTGTAGGTCACGGGAGGCGGGAGGGTGCAAATGCACGGCGACATCGGGCAGTGCATGGGGCGGAATGCCGGCAAACACCGATGTTCCCAGCAGGGGATCGTGGCGCGGCAACCCGGTCTGGGGATCGAAATACTGGCCCAACAGCGCCAACCAGGTGTTGGCAGCTCTCTTCGTGGGGATGCCCGCTGCGAGAATCAATCGTTCCTTCGCACGGGTCATGGCGACATACAACAGACGATGCCGCTCGGCCTCGTCGGCGAGTGATTCCTCGTGCTGCCACATCGTGAGGGCGGGACTTGGCCGCTGGGGGTGCCCGGGGTCGGTCACGCGCACAATCGGCCCCAGTTCGGGATGAAAGGCCGCGCCTGTGGCGGGGGCCTTGGGCTGCCGGGCCAGCCCCGCCAGAAACACCACCGGAAACTCCAACCCCTTGGACTGGTGAATCGTCATCAGGCGGACCGTCTGGCCCCCTTCCGCGGCAGTGGTCGCCAGCGGCTCATGCTCTTCGACGGCGATCATCTCGTCGATCTCCGTCAGAAACTCGGCCAGCCCCAATTGCCGCCCGGTGGCGAACTCCTGAGCCAGGTCACGCAGCTTCAGCACGTTGGCCAACCGGCGTTCGCCAAGAAACTCCTGCGACAGGCAGGCGTCGTAGCCGGTCAACTCGATCGCGAGGTCAATGAGCTCATGCAGAGGCAGTTCATGCCGGCGCCCGCGCAGCTCCCTGAGTGTCCGACTGGCGAACCGCAACTGCCCCCATGTGCCGGGAGAGAGCGTCTGGGGCGGGAGATCTACTTGCACAGGCTCGCTCGAATCGGCAGCCTGATTGATGCGATCCAAGGCCGCCAGAATGCCACGTTCGGAATGGGCCCGCAGCCACAAGAGCCCTTCGTCTGACACATTGAAGACCGGCGACCGCAGCAATCCGGCCAGCGCGATCGTATCGTCTGGTTCATCAAGGGCCCGCAGCAGATTCGCGAGATCGTGAACTTCAGGCTGCGAAAAGAACGCCTTGCCCTTCACCACATAGTACGGAATGCCATGTCGGTGCAGTGCGGTTTCATAGGCGGCGAGGGCCGTCAGTGTGCGAAACAGGATGGCGATGTCGCCGGGCGCATACGGTGCTGTTTCGCCGTCTACCGCGACAGGTGGAGACAGCAACTGCGTGATACGAGCCGCCATCCAGTCTGCTTCCCAGGCGACTGCGAGGTCCATCGCGACCGTGTCGGGCGGAACATCGTCGGGGTCACGGCTGCGGTCGGCAAACAGGAACTCAATGCGAGGAGCCGCCGTACCTTGTTGCGCGGACGCCGAGCCGGGTTGCGCGGACGCCGAACCGGTGAGCGATTCGGGCACTTGCAACGGCTCGTAGTCGGCCTCCATCACGCGGCCAAAGATCGCGTTGACAAACTGCAGAATGGCTGGCCGTGAACGGAAGTTCGTGGTCAGGCTCAACTGCCCCGCGGCGGGAATCCGTTGCCGAAACTCGGCGAACAGACGTGGCTCTGCGCGACGAAAACGATAAATCGACTGCTTGCTATCCCCCACCATAAACAACTTGCCACTGGCGAGTTCGTCGCCGCAGAGCAGCGACACAATCTCGGCCTGCAGGGGATCAGTGTCCTGAAACTCATCGACCAACAGAAAGTCAATTCCTGTGGCAACGTGCCGGCGGATGTCTGGCCGGGTCTTGAGCAGCCGCTGTGTGAGCAGCAGCAGATCGTCAAAGTCAATCGCCCCCTGCCCCCGTTTCAGAGCGTCATATCGTTCGGCACTGGCGAGCGCCACCCGCCAGGCCGCGGCAGCGATCTGGGCATCGAACTGCACATTTTCGTGCGTGATGTGCCGCAGTTCGTCGAGGTGTTTGAAATCGGCCTTGAGAGGTTCCACCGCGCGTTGGACCTGCTGATAAAACTCGGGGCTGGGCCATGTTTTCGCAGCCCCCAGCTTGATGAAGTTCAGCAGCGGCAGAATGCCCTCCAGACGGGCCGCCATCTCTGGCCACGAGGCCGACTCGGCGAGCGGAGTCAGCAACTGTTGCAGCGTCAATCGTGAGGCGCCAGCCTTGCCGCCGCCGGGCCCCGCTTCAGCGAGCAAGGCACGCAACGTCTGGGCCGCGGTGCCCGCGAAGGCGTCACGAAATCGTTGTGGCAAAAAGTGATCGAAAAACGCAATTGACCATTGCGCGGTCAGCTCGTCCGCAGAAACGGGGCTCTGAAAGCGATCTGGATCACGGAAGCGGTCTTTGACCAACTGGCCAATGCGACGTGCCGTTTCTTCCGGTCCCAGCCGCAACAGCAGGTGTTCGGTATCGGCGTCGCCATCACAGAGGCGTTCAAACAGCACGTCGCGGACCGCTTGTCGCAAAAAGGCTGGTGCCGCGGTTGGTTCGAGCAGAGAGAACTCGGGGTCCAGATCGGCTTCGACAGACCACGCCCGCAGAATCGTGGTGCAAAAGCCGTGAATCGTGCTGATGCGCGCGGCATCGAGTCCCCGCAGCACGTTTTGCCAGTGGTCGGCGTGGTCGCGATCGAAGTCTGCCAGTCGTCGACATTCGAGTCGGACGCGATCCCGCATTTCGCGCGCGGCGCGATCCGTAAAGGTGATGGCGACGACGGAACTGAGTGTCGCCGCGGAGTCCGGACGAAGATAACCCAGGAAGCGGCGCGTGAGGACAGAGGTCTTCCCACTCCCGGCGCCCGCCGAAAGATGAATTGAGACGCCTGTGGTTTCCAAAGCAGCGCGTTGTTCGGGAGTGGGTGTGACGGCTTTCATATGTCACCTCCCGCGGGCTCAGCGGCGCTGTCGGGGCCGACCGTTTCTGACGATGTGGTGAGCATTTGACGCGGCGCGCCGAAGTCGCGGATATCGAACTGTTTATCCAACCGCGTGGCCACCCAGCGCACCTGCTCCACGCGGCAGACGCGACGGAAGTCGCAATACTGTGTGCAGTCCTCGCGCTGGCTGGCGACGGGAAACCAGCCCTCGGTCAGCGCCCGAGCGATGCGCGGCACCAGGTCATCGATGGTCTGGGAAAGCTGTTCCACAATCGCTGCGTCGAACCGGGTGACCGCCTTGGAACCCGTTCCGACTTTAAAGCCAGGCGTGAACCCGCCATCGCGCAGAAACCAGTAGCCCACGGTCTCTGGCACAGCCTGTTCACCGACGATGCCCTGTCGCATGACGGCCAGCAGATAGATGGACAATTGCAGCGAAAATCCTCGTTTCGCCTTGTGCAACGCGGTTGGACTGGGTGTCGCTTTGGACTGCCCCGACTTGTAATCGATGATGCTGAAATGGGAACCGGCGTCCGTCTCCACCACGTCGATTCGATCGATGCGGCCGCGAATGCGCACGGGTGGCGTTGATCCAACCACCAGCGGCGGAATGCGCGGCTGGTCCGCGGCGAGTGCTGCGTCGTCCTCCATGCCGGGGGCATCGCCGAACGCAATCTCCCGCAACACGCGCGCCCGGTTGCCGGGGAGTTCGCCCAGCAGTTGAGACTGGTACTCGTCGATTTGGGCCGGAAGTTGATCGCTCCATTCCTGAAAGAGCTGCAGTTCGACTCGGTTGAGCGCATGCTGCCATGCGGTCTGATCGAATCGGCGCTGCAACCGGCGTTCGATGGCTTCGCGAAATGCTGTCACCAGCACACCCGATTCCCCAGGTGCCAGGGCATCGGCGGCGGCGGCGTGCAGCAATTGACCGCGCGTTCTGGCATCGGCACGTAACGCAGGCTGATCGGGACGTGACAGATCCAGCACGTGCGAGCAAAACCCCGCAAATGGGCAATTGGCCTGCGCTTCGAGGTGCGTCGCACTGAATTGGTAGTGCTCTCCGAAACGGGTCTGGAGATAGCGCAGCAGTGCCGGATTCCAGATGCGGCCGTCAAACGTCGTCCAGCCAGGCGTTTCGTACCGGAACGCCAGCGACTGCAAAGAGGCCATGTGATTCTGAATAACCTGCGGGGCCACGCGACGCTGCTGGACCAGCCGAACCAGAGGTTCAACGCGGCCAAGCGACAACGCCTCGGCGGCTTGCAGCCGCAAATCGGCCGGCGTTTCCCCATCCTGGGCGGCTGTCACCGGATCGAGACTGCCCACGGTGACTTCTGGCAGTTCGTCGGCAAACAGTCGTCGTACGGTTTCGAGAAACGGTGCCGGATACAGCGCCTCTCCCGCCGCGCTATTGGCCCCATAGCACAACATCAGGCTGCGGTTGGCACGTGTCAGCAACGTGGCAAACAGCAACATTTCATCGCGGTGATGATCGGCATGCAGAGTGAATCCGATGTCCTCCGTCGACAGATTCCGGCGATCGTCGTCACTGAGCAGTCCCCCTTCGGGACGTCGACGGGGAAAGCTCCCTTCGTTCAACCCCAGCACCAGCACATGATCGAACCGCAAATGACGCAGTTGGTCGGCGGCCAGCACGGTCACGCCGTGAGTCTGGGTGGAGCGGCTCCGGCAGGGACCATACGCGAGCACTTCTTCCAGCATGGC
>JBGSIP010000557.1:0-5983 GCA_041742495.1 Planctomycetaceae bacterium | reverse complement strand
TGTTTGCCGACGAAGCCGCCCCCACGGGCCGACACGCGGAACTGCCCGGCTACCACGGAAAGGGGATGTCTTCCGGCTACGGCGTCGTCATCTACGGCAACAACGGTGAACATGGCGACGCCGCAAAGGAACGGCCCGAGATCGCCTCGGGTGTCCTCGCCGAGTGGGACGGCCGCAGCAGCAATTGGCACATTGTCGCCCGCAATCAATTCACAGAAGTCACCACGCCCGACGGAATCTATGGCAACCTGCATCCCGAAACGAATCCGATTTGGGCGATGGGGTGGGACCACCGTTCATTGATCTTGATGTGCCGTGATCAGCGGGGCTGGCACCGCTTCCGCCTGAGCAAGCCGAGTCACAGCTACGATGGCGCGCACGGATGGAATACCGAATGGCCGCGCATTCGCGAGATTGGCGAAGACCAGCTGCTCATGACCATGCACGGGGCCTTCTGGGCGTTTCCGCGGGAGTTTCAGTCTGGACGAACGGGCGGCATTCGTCCCCGCAGTTCCTATCTGAAGGTCGTGGGTGACTTCTGCCGCTGGAACGAGCGGGTGGTCCTGGGGTGTGACGATGCCGCCAAGAGTGAGTTCCTCAACACCCGCAAAGCCAAAGGGCGTCTGCCGGGCCCGGGGCAATCTCAATCCAATCTTGTGTTTTTGCAGCCCGACCAGTTGGATGCCTTTGGAGCCGTGATCGGCCACGGTGCGGTGTGGATCAATGATCGCGTTGAGGCGGGAGAGCCATCTGATCCCATGCACGTAGGGGGCTTTCAGACGGCCAACCTCTTTCTGAGCCATCAGCTTGATCAATCGCAGACCTTTCGGATCGAAATTGATCGCACGGGCGAGGGGCAATGGACCGAACAGGGCGCCCTCACAGTGCCTGCTGGATCTGGTACTTGGCACTCGCTGTCATGCGCACAAAGTGAATGGCTGCGGATTCGCGCGGAGCGCGCCGGTTCCGTGACGGCGGTGATGGAACTCCGCCGTGCGGAACACGTGGTCGTAGCTGACCAGGACCTCATTGGTTCTCTGGCCACGACGTCGGCCGCGCCGTTTCGCGGCGGAATGCTCCGTGCTGGGGATGCCAGCACCGGCCTGCAGGTCCTCTCGACCACGCAATATGTCGATCGCCGGGATATCGGCGACTACTATGAGCTGACACCTGAACTCCAACTGAAGAAGTCGGCCGACGCCAAACGCAAAGCGTTCATGACCCGGGAGATGGCTGTGCAACCGGGCATTCTCCGGCTGGATGGTCACTCTGTGCTGTATGTCGATGACGATGGTCAGCGATTTCGCCTGCCAATTGGCAATCCGTGGTTCCTGGAACATCCGGGACTTCTGGACGCGCAAAGAACAGCTCGGGAAGTCGTGACCGAGCGAGACTTGCTGCAGGCGGCAGGCACATTCTTTGAGTTGCCGGCCCGCAACGCTGGGGGTATCTGGAAGGTGCGGCCGATCACCACTCACGACCGTTGCATCCAGGACTTCTGTTCGTGGCGAGGGATGCTCGCTCTCACAGGTACATCGCTCGACACCAGCGCGAATGATCCGCACGTGATTGTCTCCGACGATGGAGCCGCCGCGGTCTGGCTGGGCAGTATCGATGATTTGTGGCGGTTTGGAGCCCCCCGCGGTGCAGGGGGTCCGTGGACGAACAGCTCCGTCGTCGCGGGCGAAACATCGGATCCGTATCTGTTGAGCGGCTATCAGCGCAAAACGCTGACCGCGCGCACCAGTTCCCCGGTGACGCTGACGGTGGAGGCGGATGTATTGGGGAACGGAACGTGGGTCACACTGGGCGACATCTCATTGTCTGCTGATCCGAGCAAGGTTCCGCATCGCCTGCGCGTGAGTGGAGCCGAGGCTGACATCGTCTCCGATGCTCAGGGGACGCTGTTGCTGCCTGCTGCGTTTGACACGGCCTATTGGGTTCGTTTCCGCAGCGACGCGGATTCGCAAATCAGCCTGCTGCTGACCTACGAGTAGACGAGCTTGCTTGCTGTGGGGTACGATTGGATGTCAGGACGCCGGATCTGTTCCATGTTGTAGGCAGTGCCATTGACAGCAGAACTCTACGAGCTGCTCTGCTGACTGCCGGGGTAGGGGATCTGTGCGGGGGACCTGATGATTGCTCGCAGTTGTGCGGCCCGGTTGTGTAGCCTGGTTGTGCAGCACGGTTCAGGGGGCTTCGCGTGTTGCTGCCGTGTAACGCAAGGCAGCAGCCCAATAAATCAGCGGTGGCGAACGGTTCTCCAATCGAGCAAGGACTCGCTCAATGACGTGGCTGGAATGGTACGACGCGCTCGCCAAGCCGTCTTGGACGCCTGAGCCAGCGACCATTGGTCTCATCTGGCGGATTCTCTACCCCGTCATCGTGCTGACGTTCGGCTTTGTGTTTGTGCAGGCGATTCGCGGAAAACTGCCTTGGCTGGTTGCCCTGCCGTTTGCCATCAACCTGATCGCGAATCTGCTGTTCACGCCGATTCAGTTTGGGCTGCGCAATCTGCCTCTGGCGGCTGTCGACATCGTGGTTGTCTGGATCACCATTGTCGTGATGATGGTGGCCATCTGGAAACATCACCGCTGGGTGGCCGTGGCGCAGCTTCCCTACTTCGTCTGGGTCTCGATCGCCACCGTACTGCAACTGTCGATCACCTGGTCCAACTGGTGAATTGACCCCCGCGGCGGAGAATTCAACCGCATCACGCGTTCCACCGCCATCCTCTGATCGACCTGCAGTCGCCGTCGCTAAAAATTGCGATCCCACTTGCGATACGATCAATGGCCAGCGCTGTCGACAGGAGGCAATTTGCCAACGGGAACCGCGGCGCCCAAGTTGGCCATGCCTGGTCCGTAGTAGCTTTTCCCCAAAGGAAGAATCATCGGCTCTTCAAACGGCCGAGCCGGGACGAGTGCGGCGATTTCCGAGAGACGGCTGAGAATATCGGCTGGCAGGGGTCCGCGGGCCACCGCGGCCACACTGGCCTCCAACTGCTCCATGGTCTTGCAACCGATCGGAATCGTGGAGACATCCGGGTCCGCACAGGCAAACCGCAGACAGAGTTCAACGGGGGACATGCCGGCGTCATCGAGCAACTGGTAATAAGCCAGCAACTGCTGCTGACGGCTGGCGGCCATCCACAATGGCCGGGCACGCACTTCGGCATCGGCCCTGCGCGCGAGAAATCCCTGCCCCAGGACCGAGCCGACCACGACCCCCATGTCTTGTGCGACTGCGGCTCCAATCAACTCAGCCCGCGCTTCGCGAAACAGGGCATTGTAGTTGAAGGCCGTGAGGACCACATCAAAACGATCACTGCGGACCAGCGCGGTCAACTCTGTGACCGTGGTCCCCGCGAGGCCGGTAAAGCGAATTTTCCCCGCCGTCTTCAACTCGTCCATGAGGTCCAGCACTGGCCCGGCCAGCGGATCGTAGCTCGACCACCAGGCGTATTGTTGTGGTCGGTCAGGTTCGTGGACGAACAGAATATCGATGTGCTCGCGACCAAGCAGTCGCAGACTCTCGTCCACCGACCGCCGCAAAGCAGCGACATTGTGCGGTTCAAAAGGGGCAGGGCGGCCACCCAGTTTCGTCGCGACAATCAGCGGCGCGTCAACGCCGATCAGTGCCTGGCCAATGACCGCCTCGCTGTCGGCATAGGCGGGGGCGGTGTCGATGGCATTCAGGCCCAGATCGATGGCCCGCCGTAGAATGCGCCGTGTTTCGTTCGTTCCGCCAGCCAAGGACGAAGTGAACAACCCGCCAATCGACAGCAGACTGACTTGCAGACCGGTCCGCCCCAGTCGCCGCATTTCCATCCCGACTGCTCCTGTTGTCTGCGCCGTGCTCGTCCAACGACCGGCGAGATTCAGCCGACTGACGGGCCGCCCTCCCGGCGGAGTGTGCGTCTCCACCCAAGTGTCAACAACGCTGTCAGGCCAGCACGCCGTGCACCACGTGGCCTTTGACGTCGGTCAGTCGCATATCGCGCCCGCCAAAGCGAAACGTGGATCGCGTGTGATCCACTCCCAACAGATGCAGCATGGTGGCATGCAGGTCGTGAATCTCCACGCGGTTCTCCACGGCTTTGTAGCCCCACTCGTCAGTCGCGCCATACACGGTCCCCGCCTGCAGGCCGCCGCCGGCCAACCAGATTGTGAATCCGTATTGATTGTGATCCCGCCCATCCGCGCCCTGCGCAAACGGCGTTCGACCGAACTCACCCGACCAGACGACCAGTGTTTCGTCCAGCAATCCACGTTGACGCAGATCTTTCAGCAGCGCGGCAATCGGCTGATCAACGGCCCGTGCATTGTTCTCATGACCCGCTTTCAAGTTTCCATGCTGATCCCAGCGGTCGCCCCCGACCAGCGGGCAGGTCAGCTCGACAAACCGGACCCCCTGTTCCACCATCCGCCGTGCCAACAGGCACTGAGCGCCATAAATGCGCGTCGGTTCGTAGGCGGACTCGAGTCCGTACATCCGCTGAATATGAGCCGGCTCTTCTGCGATCGACATGACCCCGGGGACCGCCATCTGCATCGCATACGCCAGCTCATAGTTGCGAATCGCAGACTCGACACTGTCGTGCCGGCCCATCTGATCAAGTGCCTGCTGGTCGAGTTGCTGCACAAGATCCAACTTGTTTCGCTGACGGCGAGGAGTGGACTCCAGCCGCGTGATGTTCGCCACGCCACTGCCTGCCGGCTTGAACACTGAACCCTGATAGCTGGCGGGCAGGAACCCGCTGCCAAAGCAATCCAGTCCGCCCGGTGGAATCAATCCGCCATTGATGACGACAAAACCCGGCAGATTTTGACTCTCACTCCCCAGCCCATAATTCACCCACGCCCCCATACTCGGTCGACCCTGCAGGCCGCTACCGGTATGCAGGAAGTAGTTCGCAAAGGTGTGCTCGGGAAACTCGGAGACCATCGAGCGAATGACGGTCAACTCGTCCACACAGTTCGCCACGTGCGGAAACAAAGTGCTGACCGGAATGCCCGACGCACCATGCTGTTGAAATTTCCACGGACTGGCCAGCACCTTACCCACGTTGTTGAACTGTGTCGGCTCCACACTGAACAAGGCACCCGGCTCGCGGCCGTTGTATTCCTCCAGCAGCGGCTTGGGATCGAAAGTGTCAATCTGTGACGGTCCTCCGTCCATGTACAGAAAGATCACATTGCGCACACGCGGCGAATGATGCGGCCCATGCCCGGCTGCGCCCAACTCGGTAGCCGCTCGGCTGACATCGGCAAATGCGCGATCCTGGCAGAGCCCCGCCAGGGCCACGGCACCAAAGCCGCTGCCGCAACGACGCAGCATCTCTCGCCGCGAACAGGGTGGCGGTTGATGACGCTGACACGGAAAAGCAGGCTGGTCGTTCATCGGAGAAACACGAACTCCTTGGTATTGATCAGCGCATGCAGGAAATCGGTCCACAGTTCGCGATGGTCGTCCGGGACGCCACGGTCCGCAGCTTCCGCCTGCAAATAGCCAACTGCCAACATGCGTTCGGTCGTCGTGGCCGGCCGCGCGAACGCCGCAAGATATGCGGCCTCTACCCGATCGCCGGTGGTGGCGGGTAATGCCAGCACGCGAGTCGCCCAGGCTCCGGCCAATTCCATCACGAGGGCGTCGTTCATCAGAATGAGTGCCTGGGCGGGCACGTTGGACACGTTGCGCCGCCCCATCGTGCTGAACGGCGTCGGCGTATCGAAGGTGACCATGAACGGGGACAGAAAGTTTCGTCGCACCGCGGTGTAGATTGACCGCCGACCAGCTCCATCCAGCGGACCGCTGGCACCAGGTCTGCCACGGCCATCCATGAACGAGGTGAGATGAATGGGGACCGACTGACCCTCCAGCTTGGAATCCAGTCGGCCAGAGATCAGCAGCAGCGCATCGCGAATCGCTTCCCCTTCCAACCGTTTCACCGGTCGATGATGCCAGAGCAGGTTAGTGGGAT
>JBGSIP010000556.1:0-4978 GCA_041742495.1 Planctomycetaceae bacterium | reverse complement strand
CTGGCGGTCGACGGTCAGCGACTGGCTTTGCACGCCACCGACCGAACAGAGCACCAGAATGGCACCGTCGAGCACGCGCAGCGAGCGTTCCACTTCGACGGTGAAGTCGACGTGGCCGGGGGTATCGATGACGTTGACGGTGTAGCCCTTCCAGGTGACCTGGGTGGCAGCCGAGGTGATCGTGATCCCACGCTCACGCTCCAGATCCATGTGGTCCATGACGGCCCCGTCGCCGTCACCTTTGACCTCGTTGATCTTGTGCTCTTTACCGGAGTAGAACAGGATACGTTCGGTCAGTGTCGTCTTGCCCGAATCGATGTGTGCGGAGATCCCGATGTTCCGCATGAAAGCCAGATTTGTCATGGCGTCTGCAAATTCCGAAACGTGAAACAGCCTGTGATCGAGGCTCCGTCGCCCCGCTTCCCCCAAGACCGCGCTGCCAACCACACTCTCTGCCTGCTCCAGCCTGCCTGCCCTGTATCGTCCTGACGTGATCTTGCTGCCAATGTCTTCGTGCGTTGAGTTCTCGGTCTGTCGCCGGTGTGCTTCCAGACCCTTCGCCCCACTGACGCCCAACAGAAACTGTCAGCGTCTTCGCGACCGCAGCACCGGAATTGTCGAGGTGGGACCGGCTGCCTGAATGGCGACCAGCATCGCCCCGTGAGCCTGGAATGCTAGCCTGACTACCGCCCCGAATCACACCGCAGCCATGCCGCGAATGGTATGCCGCACCGCCACAATCGGTAAAGTCGAGATTTTTTCCGGGCTTGCCAGCTCGCAGCACGAACCGCTCATTTTCCGCCGCCGACAGTTCCGCCGAAGCTTCTCGCGGTGAGACTCAGTTCTCGCCGCCAAAACTCGCAACCCGTCGCCCTGATTCCGCCGGCCGACGCCCAAATGCAGACGTCCGGACCATCGCGGCCCGGACGCCATATTCCCTGGTTACTTGTTCTTCAGGTTCTGCAGAGCCTGCTGAGCCGCGGCGAGGCGGGCAATCGGCACGCGGTAGGGCGAACAACTGACGTAGTCCAGACCAATCCGGTCACAGAACATCACGCTCGAAGGCTCGCCGCCGTGCTCGCCGCAGATCCCGATCTTCAGATCGGACCGCTGTCCACGCCCCTTTTCGACACCCATTTTCATGAGTGCCCCCACGCCGTTCTGGTCGATCGCCTGGAAGGGATCGTTCGGAACAATGTCGTGTTCCTTGTAGTAGTTGATGAACCCGCCGTAGTCGTCGCGGCTCATCCCCAGAGTCGTTTGCGTCAGGTCGTTCGTGCCGAAGCTGAAGAACTCTGCCGCCGAAGCGATTTCGTCGGCCACGGTACATGCCCGGGGAATTTCGATCATCGTGCCAACGAGGTACTTCACTGACACGCCCGTTTCGGCAAACACCTTTTCGGCCTGCTGGCGAACGACCTTCTCCTGATTGCGGTATTCCGTCAGGAATCCGACCAGCGGAATCATGACTTCCGGGACCACTTCGATCCCTTCCTTCTTTAGCTTGCAAGCCGCTTCGAAAATCGCCCGCGCCTGCATGGCCGTGATTTCCGGATAGACGATCCCCAACCGGCAGCCGCGGTGGCCCAGCATCGGGTTTGATTCGTGCAGCTCGTGCACGCGGCGCGAGATGTACTCGACAGCCAACCCGGTCTTGTTCGCCAGGTCCAGCTGTGCGCCGTGGTCGTGCGGCAGGAACTCATGCAGCGGCGGATCGAGCAGACGGATGGTCACCGGCCGACCGTCCATCGCTTTGAACAGCCCGTAGAAGTCATCCCGTTGATACGGGAGCAGTCGGGCCAGCGCCTGTTCACGGCTGGACAGATCGCTGGCCAGAATCATCCGGCGGAAGTCATCCACGTGGTCGAAGAACATGTGCTCGGTACGGCACAGTCCGATGCCTTCGGCACCAAACGAAACCGCTTGCGAAGCCTGCTTGGGCTCGTCGGCGTTCGTGCGCACTTTCAGCTTGCGATACTTGTCGGCCCACGCCATCAGCTTGGCGAACCGCTGGTAGACCGGCGATTCTTCGGGGCTGAGGGTCTTGTTGATCAGCACCTGAATGACTTCCGAGGGCTTGGTGTCGACCCGGCCTTCAAAGATTTCACCGGTGAAGCCGTCGATCGAAATGTAGTCCCCCTCCTTAAGCGTTCGGCCACCGACACGCACGGCAGCGTGCTCGTAGTCGATCGTCAGTTCGGAAGCCCCGACGACGCACACCTTGCCCATCTGTCGCGAGACGAGAGCCGCGTGCGAACTGGCCCCGCCGAACGCCGTCAGAATTCCCTTGGCAGCCTTCATCCCGCGGAGGTCTTCCGGAGTCGTTTCGCGGCGGACCAGAATCAGCTCGGCATTCGGGTTCTTCAGAAACTGCGCTTCGGCGTCGTCCGCATGGAACACAATCTGTCCATAGGCGGCTCCGGGACCGGCATTGATCCCCTTCGTGAGCAGCTTGCCGTTCTTCTGAGCCGACTTTTTGCCCGCCGGGTCGAAGACGGGCTGCAGCAGTTGGTTGAGGTCGTCGGCGGGGATTCGCTTGGGGGACAGGGCTTCCTGCTCGCTGATTTTGCCTTCTTCCACCAGATCGACGGCGATGCGCACGGCGGCAAAGCCGGTCCGCTTGGCGTTGCGGGTCTGGAGCATCCAGACCTTGCCGCGCTCGACGGTGAACTCGATGTCCTGCACGTCCTTGTAATGGTTCTCCAGCACGGTGCCGATGCGATCGAGTTCCTTGTAAGCCGCGGGCATTTCCTGGGCCAGCGTCTCTTCGATGCGCTTCGGGGTCCGGATCCCTGCGACCACGTCTTCGCCCTGGGCGTTGATGAGATAGTCGCCACAGTAGCCAGGCACACCCAGAGCGCCGTCGCGGGTCAGCGCCACACCGGTGGCACAGTCATCCCCCTGATTGCCGAAGACCATCGTCTGCACGTTGACGGCGGTCCCCCACTCATGAGGAATGCCATATGTCCGGCGATAGACGATCGCCCGGTCATTCATCCAACTGTTGAATACCGCATCGACGGCACCCCAGACCTGCTGCTTGGGATCGGTCGGCAGATCCTGTCCGGTGCGGGCCTTGATCGCGGCCTTGAATTCCGCGACCAGTTCCTTCAGTTGGGTCACCGACAGTTCGTTGTCGAACTCGACCCCAGCCGCGTGCTTCTTCTTTTCGAGCAGTTCTTCGAACGGGTCGGCGTCGGTCTTCTTTTCGGGCTTCAGGCCCATCACGACGTCGCCGTACATCTGGACAAAGCGGCGGTAGCTGTCCCACGCAAAACGCTCGTTACCCGACTTGCGAGCCAGCGCTTCGACGGTGGTGTCGTTGAGGCCAATGTTCAGCACGGTATCCATCATTCCGGGCATCGATTCGCGGGCTCCGGAGCGGCAGGAGACCAACAACGGATCGTTCGGATCGCCAAACTTCTTGCCCATCGCCTGTTCAACTTTGGCGATCGCTTCATCCACCTGGGCGGCCAACGTGGCGGGGTGCTTGCGTTCGTTGGCGTAATACTGCGTGCACACTTCTGTGGTGATGGTGAAACCTGCGGGAACAGGCAGGCCGATATTCACCATTTCTGCGAGGTTGGCCCCTTTGCCACCCAGCAGATTCTTCATGGAGGCGTCCCCCTCCGACTTTCCGGCACCAAAGAAGTACACGTATTTTTCGCCGCCAGCCATAACCCTGCTTTCTTCTGTTCGTGTGGAACGCGTCAATCTCAACCCGCCCGCTAAACAACCCGTGTATCCCGTCCCGCGGAGACTAATTTTGCGACTGCCTGCGCGGCGGCGAGACACCGCCGACGCCGTCAGATCTTCGCCCAATTGGCGGACAACCGCGCGATCCCCGGCCTACAAATCGATCACCGGGCTCCACGTCCCGCCATCAGGCCTGAGGACGCGTTGTCCACCCAACAGGGGGAGCCCACCTCCGCCAGCGGAGGTTCCAAACCACACAACTGTGCGAAGTTAGACCCAGCCGTCTTGATCGCGTAGCGGGAACCTGAGCGCTGTTCACGGAGCTTCAGCGCAGTTGCCTCTTCTTGGCTGGGGACGGTAGCAACGGCTGACTGAACTTGCAAGTGTGCGCAAACTCTCTGCCGGACAGCGTTTGGGACAAGACCGCTCTCGCTGGCCAGAGCCTTCCCAAGCCCCCTTCCGCAGCCGTTTGCACAGCCCGGTTCGATTTCGACTGGATTCGGCCGGAAACCCTTGGGATTTTGACGTTGGGCAGCGCCGCGTGGTACGCTTTCGACGCTTCAACCGTGCGTCGCGTCTCAGTTTCGGCGTGGGAAACCAGACAACGGCTAAACACCGAACCGGGCATGCCCTGCTGCGCCCCGTGAAAGCCTCCGTTTGCCGCCCCTCAGCGCGGCTAACCTCTGTGGAATGTATCGCCCATGCGTGCGCGTCTGATTCCTGAAGATGATTCTGGCGATATCGTCATCACGCGCGATCTCACGGTCGTAGGGCGCAAGCGCGGCCTCGCCGACGTTATTCTCGAAGACCCCGGCATCTCCAAACTCCATTGCGTCATCGCCATGACCGACGGCCTGTTGTTCATCCGCGATCTGGGGAGCACCAACGGCACCAAGGTCAATGGGCAAAAAGTCTCCCGCGGCGCGTTGCTGCCCGGCGACGAAGTCACACTGGCGCGGCGACGCTACAAAGTGTTTCTGGGTCCGGGCGAAGACCAGATTGCTCAGTCAGATCGAACTGAAGTGCTGACCTCATTTTCTCCGCCGCTACCCCCCGACGACGACTTTGTTGAGGAAGCCGACGACTAGGGTTTTAGCCGCGATTGGCCGAATCGCTATCAGCGGGGTTGCCAGCCTCTTGTTCGCGAACAGGTTTGTCGGGAAACAGGCTTTGCCTGGGGCGCCGCCAAGCGCCAGGGCGTGCCGTGACCGATGCCCGCAGCGTCAATCTTCGGCCTGCGGGGAACGGAACGGTTCCAGCAGCGTCCGGCGCTGTTGCTCGC
>JBGSIP010000555.1:0-3132 GCA_041742495.1 Planctomycetaceae bacterium | reverse complement strand
GCTCGGAGAGACGCTCGCCGCTCCGCCACATGACAACGTCATCATGGACGGGTCCACCATCCGACTGGGTGACTGGAAACTGTTTTTAAAGGGGGAGAAGCCGGGTGGCAAAGGGAATCAAGGCCAGCCGACCCCTGCTGATTCGCTCTACAACGTCGCCTCCGATCCCGGCGAGACCACGGATCTCTCCGCCGCACATCCCGAGATCGTGCAGCGTCTGCGCGTCGCCGCGACAGCCTTCGAGAAGGACCTTGCGGCCCAACTCCGTCCCATTGGCCGACTTGAAGGCGACGACCAGGAAGAGGCCACGCCCGAAGCAAAGACCAGGAAGAACAAAAAAGTAAAAGTGAATTGATATGAAATCGCAATACCGAACCAGAATCGAAGAAGTCACGATAAACATCATTCTGCGCGCCTGCCTGTTTGCTTTCGGCATCGCCGGTTTGCTGGCGTGGGCACTCGCGTCCGCCGCTGGTGCGGATCCCGTCCGGCCCAATGTCATCGTCATTCTGGCCGACGACATCGGCGCGGAAGGATTGGCCTGCTACGGAAGCACGATCTACACGACGCCGAATCTCGACCGCATGGCGGCAGAGGGCCTGCGGTTCAACAACGCCTACACCTCGCCGCTGTGCACGCCGACGCGCGTGATGATCATGAGCGGCCTGTATCCGAACCGGACCGGGTCCCAGGGACTGATCAGCAAGGATGAAAGCGTGCGTCTGCCTCCCGCGATCAAGACGTTTGGTCACTATTTTCGCGAGGCCGGCTACCGTACCGCCATCGCCGGGAAATGGCAGCTCGGACAGTTCGATCAGTTCCCGGGCCAGCCCGTCGAGCACGGATTCGACAAGTATTGCATGTGGACATGGCAGTATGAGGGGAAGAAGTCCAGCCGCTATTACTCGCCGCAGATTTATCGCGACGGAGAGATCTTCGATGGCACCGAGCGTGACTTCGGGCCGGACTACTACAGCCAGTTCCTGCTCGATATTATTGTCGAGAATATGCACGATCCGTTCTTCATCTACTACCCAATGGCACTTGTGCATTCTCCGTTCATCAATCCGCCAGAACTTCAGGAACTTGCGCAGAGCCGATTCACTGACGATCTCGACAAGCAGACTCGCGCGTTCGGTCACATGATTACCTACATGGATCATCTGGTCGGCAAGATTCTCTCGCGTCTTCGACAACACGGCCTCGAACGCAACACGCTGGTGCTGTTCACCGGTGACAACGGCACAGGCCGGCAGATCACGAGCAAGCTGGCCGGCATGAACATCCAGGGAGGCAAGGGGACAATGACCGAGGCGGGCAGCCGCGTGCCGCTGCTCGCGTGGTGGCCGGGAACCATTCAGCCCGGCATCCGCGAACAGCTGTTTAGCCTTGCCGATGTGCTGCCCACAATTACGTCGGTGGCGAACATCCGGCTCTCGCGACAGCTCGACGGTATGGATCTGTCGCACGTCCTGTATGGTAAAGAGGGCCACGACCGCGAGCAGGTGCTCATCAACTACGGCCGTGGTTACTTCGTCCGCGAGAGCCGTTTCCGCCTCAATCAGGATGGCAAGTTCTACGATATTCCCGTCACGTCAGACAAAGATCGCTACAGCGAAAAGGTGACCAGCGATCCCACGCACGAGACCGATCGCCGCCGGCTCCAGACCGCCCTGGATCAATTCATGGCCATCGAAGGCGAGATTGCGCCCAAACGCAAAGGCGGCACAAAATCGAAAACCTCCAGAGAGAAACAACCGTGACACGACCGTTCCATTTTCTCCTGGTGCTGCTTGGCGTCTCTGCGTGAATACTGGGCGGCGCGGATGGGTAGTGGAGAGCCTGCTTGTTGCCGCAGAGGCTTCGAGAACGAACTTGCAGGCAACTCTCGTCCTATTGGACATGCGGAAGGCGACGGGACAGAGAAGGCTAGGTCCGCAGCAAGAGCACAGCAGAACACCACGAAGCAATCACCAGAAAGTTGAGCGAAAATGAAGCGAATTGCATCGAAAGGCCGGTGGATGAAGGGGTTGGGAATTGCGGTTCTTGTGCTGTTGTCCAGTCTCTTCGGCGTCGCTGCGTCGGCCACCGAGAATCGTCCCAACGTCCTGTTTCTGGTCGTTGACGATCTCAACACTTGGCTGCTATCGAATCCGGATCGTTACACCGGAAAGGTCATCGCTCCCAACCTGCTGCGCCTCGCGGAGAGTGGGATGAACTTCACCCAAGCCTTCACGGCCTCCCCCAAATGCTCGCCCTCTCGGACTGCCTTCCTCTTCGGCGTTGCGCCATGGAAGTCGGGGGCTTACGACAACGCGGTGAAGCCAGAGACCGTGGACGCTGTTCTGGAAAAGACGATCAGCATGCCCAGCCTGTTTAAGAAGCACGGCTACTACACTTCGAAAGTGGGTAAGGTGAGTCATGGTTTCTCGCAGAAGGGAGAATGGGATGTCGACGAACGGATCGGCGGACGGGATCCCTACCCGCCCGACGCCCCGCTCTTCGGCCCCAAGATCGACGAAAAAGGAAGGCCGATTCGGAAAAACGAACGTGACTGGGGACCGACTCACCTGACGGAAAGCGAGATGGGCGACACAAGAAGTGCCGACTTTGCCATCGCTGAACTTGCGAAGACGCACGACAAACCGTTCTTCATTGCGTGCGGTTTGTTCCACCCTCACATGCCGTGGTATGTGCCGCAGAAGTACCTCGATATGTATCCGGTGGAAGACGTCGTGCTTCCGGTCCGCAACCCGGACGATCTCGACGACCTTCCTGAGGTTGCGAGGAAACTGGTCGGTTCCTGGTCAACGAAGGTTTCCACGTCGGACGAGGAAAGAAGCGCCGTCCAGGGCTATTTGGCGAGCACCACCTACGCCGATGCCCAGATGAGACGCGTTCTCGATGCCCTCGATGAAAGCCCCTACAAGGACAACACCATCGTGGTCCTGCTAAGCGACCACGGCTTTCACCTGGGCGAGAAGGACCATTTGCAAAAGGGAACCTTGTGGGAGGAAGCCACCCATTGCCTGCTGATGTTTCGCGTCCCCGGAGTCACGAGACCGAACCAGGTGTGCGCCCGCCCCGTGTCCTTGCTCGATCTCTATCCTACGTTGGCCGACTTGGCTGGTC
>JBGSIP010000554.1:0-2532 GCA_041742495.1 Planctomycetaceae bacterium | reverse complement strand
GGGGCTCTGTTGCAACCGGCCACCGGGCAGGCGGAGCCACAACTGGAACACTTTGGCATCCTGTGGAAGGTGGACTCGTTCTTCAAGGAGCCAACGCCGCGCGAGTATCGCCGGCTGACAGGGCAGCATCCGCACTTTGCCATCACTGCGACGGCGATGTCCGCCGACGGCAGCCGTGCCGTGACGGCAGGTCGCCGCGGTAAAATTGTACTGTGGGATGTCGAAGCCGGTTCGGTGGTGGCCAGCATCCCGGTCTCGCATGGCCGGGATCAGGTCTCTGGTGCGATGTTGACCGGCAACGATTCGTTCTTGACCACCGGCTACGACGGACGAATCTTCCGCTGGACGGCCGGAGATGGACAACTGGCGGCGACAGAAGTACCGCGTCCCGCTGGAGACATTCTGCCCGACTACATCATCCGGTTGCGTCCCGATCCCGCATCATCGCGGTACATCACCTCTGAGGTGACGCGGCTGGCGAGCGCTCCGGGTGAAAAGCGGACGCCACATCTGGTGATCTCGCTGTGGACGAACGACATTCCGCAACGGTTGACATCAATCCCGATTCCGGACGACGACAAGGGACTGGCCTTTGAACACGACGTGGCGTGGTCAGACGACGGCCAGGACCTGCTGTTTGTGCTGCAGGGCGAATTGACGGTTTTCGACGCTGCGACGCTGGCTCCGAAGGTTCGCTACCAGCAGGCGTCGGTCAAATCGATTCGCGCGACCTTTGCCCCGACGGTCCCGGGTGAACCCCGGCGGGCTGCCGCGTTTGACGGTGAAATCACCCAATTGTGGGATCTGTCGACGGGGAAGCGACTGGCGGAGTTCCGTGCACATGCCGACGTATTTGCCGCCGACTTTTCGGCCGATCGCAAATACGTGCTCACCGGATCCGACGCCATTCGTATGTTTGTGGCCGATGAAGCCTCGGAGCAGTATGGACAGACACTGTTTCGCCTGGGTGAAGCACACCAGAGTCCACTCGTCGATGTGGCATTCCGGCCCGCGAAAGACGTGTTTCAATTTGCCAGTATTGACCGCGCTGGCGTGTTGAAACTGTGGCAGTGGGATCCTGCCGCGACCAGCGTGCCACGCGAGGTGTTCTCGCAAAACGCCAAAGCGGGTGCCGATTTCACTTGGGATGCGGACCTCAAGCCCGCCGACCAGATTGTCTGGAATCGTGACGGGTCGTTGTTGGCGGTGGTCCAGCAAGGGACGCTGCGGGTCTGGAATCTGACAGGTGCGGCCCCGCAGGAACTGCCGATCACTCTGCCGGAAGGCTACGAGTGCGTCTTCAACAGCGTCAGCTTCTCGGTGACCGGAACGCCCCTGCTGGCCGCCGGAGGAGTCTCCTACGTGACGGACGACAACGAACGCAAGAGTCTCGGTGTGATCTTCCGTGTGAACGACGCCGGCGGATTTGTTCCTGCGGCGCTGCTGCCTGAAGGGCATACCGTCGATGACGTTTCGGAAACGACGCGGCGTACTGGCGTCACTGCCATTGCCATCGAACCATCGGGCGAAGTGCTGACCGGCGGGGTCGAAGGGACGATTCGACGGTGGGCGGTCTTGTCGTTCGATTCCGAGACACCCGAAGTTGCTCAGCAGTTCGGCGGCCTGACACTGGCGAACGGCGAGCGGGCTCATCAGAAAGCGGTCTCGGCCATCAGCGTCGACGCGGACGGCGAAAAAGTGACGGCCTCGGAGGATGGCTCTGTTTACCTGTGGCCGTGAGGATTGAGACGGTGTCGACAGCGCGTTGGTGGTTGCTCGGCGGGCCAGCGTGGCACGCGGGGCGATCGCTGCGTTGTGGGCAGGGCAGTCGTAAGTTGACCCCCGCCCTGCGCAGCGGTTGCTGCCCGGGACTGGCTGCATGGGCGGCATTTCGCCGGTGGTCTGGTTCGTCTCAGATTCGTGGGAGATCCTGCGGGAGAGTGCCGGGTCGATCTTTTCTCAGGACCGGCTGGCCGTTAGAACGTGGGGAGTGATGTCGTTGGACCCGATCTCGAACACATCTGGAAGGCTGTCCGCCTCGCAGGCCACGTTCCGTAGAGGACTCTCCGCCTGACAGCTGCGACAAGTCTGAGCATCTATGCCCGCCACGAGCGATCAACTGTATCTGGGGATTGATGTTGGCGGGACCAATATCAAAGTTGGGCTGGTGAACGATCGCGGGGAAGTGCTGGGGCATACCAAAGCCCCGACCGAAGCGCGTCAGCCAATTGAGACTGGCTTGGACGAGATGGTGCAGGCCGTTGATCGCGTGCTGGCCGCCGCGGGGAAGACGCGAGCAGATGTCCGCGGTGTGGGGCTCGCGACGCCTGGTCCCATGGATATTCCGGCGGGTCTGCTGCTGGAACTGGCGAATCTGCCGGGCTGGCGGCATCAGCCAGTGCGTCAGTTGGTGCAGGATCGCCTGGGCCTGCCGACGATTCTGCAGAACGATGCCAACGCCGCCGCCTTTGGAGAGTACTGGGTCGGCGCGGGTCGCGATGCCGGCATCCTGCTGTTGTGGACGCTGGGAAC
>JBGSIP010000553.1:0-2342 GCA_041742495.1 Planctomycetaceae bacterium | reverse complement strand
ATGAGTTCAAGGTCGATCCGCGCATGAACTCGGGGGTGCAGATTCGCAGTCATGTGTTCCCTGAAGACCACATCTACGACTACAAGAACGCCAAGGGAGAACCGGCGACCCGCAAAGTCGCCGCGAACCGTTTTCACGGCTATCAGGTCGAAATCGACCCTTCTGACCGGGCCTGGACCGGCGGCATTTATGACGAAGGTCGCCGCGGCTGGCTGTTTGATCTGAGCAAGAACCAGGCGGCCGGAGCGGCGTTCAAACAGAACGAGTGGAATCACATTCGGGTGGAGTGCCGGGGCAATTCCATCAAGACGTTTGTCAACGGGGTGCCAGCGGCGGACCTGGTTGATGACATGGACGCCGAAGGCAAAATCGCGTTTCAGGTCCACAAGACCAACGTCGACGAGCCCCGGGAAGTGCGCTGGCGGAACATCCGCATTCAGGAACTTCCCTGATCTGAGCGGATTGGGCCGCGGACCAGCCTGGGGGTGCTGGCCCGCCGAGGGAGCCCGCAAGAGCGGCCAATGATCAATGGTCTCCGATGCGACATTCGCGTCCACGACCGGAAAATTGCCGGCCGGGAGACCACCCGTTCTTGCTGTGTCGCCCGGCGAGCTTTATACTCCTCCGTTCTTCGCGGCCGAAGCGTGCCAGGCGGGAGGCAGTCCATGCCCTGGCCCGGCGTCCGTCGTTCGCTGTCCGACACAAGCTTTTGTTTGCCGGGCCACCTCACACGTGGCTCCCGCCCCGCGGGTCGCTCCCGCTGAGGCTTCCCTGGAGACTGTGATGAAGAAGAATATCCATCCCAACTACCGCCCGGTGGTCTTTGTCGATACCGGTTCCGGAACCAAGTTTATCACTCGCTCGACGATCCGGACCAAGGAAACGATCAAGTGGGAAGATGGCAATGAGTATCCCCTCGTGAAGGTGGATATTAGCGCCTATTCGCACCCGTTCTTCACTGGTCAGATGAAGTTCGTCGATGCCGCCGGTCGTGTGGAAAAGTTCCAGAAGAAGTACAACTGGAGCAAGAAGAAGGGCTAGCGGCCGCTCGCTACTCCCGTGCGTGGAGTTGCGGAAGCCGGCTGCTGCCGCCTGCCGAGATCCTCACAACAGCCCTTGGCCACCGTGGCCCGGGCTGTTGTGTCATTTCTGGCCCCTCAGGTTCCGGGTTGGCCGCTGGCCGCAGTATGATCGCCCAGCCGCACTGTGAGCGACCGCCGCCCGTCGGGCCTGCTCCGCGTCCCCGTTTCGCCTGGGGAGGGTTGCCCGGGCTGAGGTCTGACGGCTGATGTTTGGCAACTGGCTCCCTGATCCCGATCCCATCGCTGGCGACTGTGTGAGAGCGAAAGCCCGTGTTTCCCAGCCTCGAGACGAAACTCCGCCGGTTTGAAGAGCTCGAACTGCAAATGCAGGACGCCGAGTTTCTGGCCGACACACAACGCATGCTCGCCGCCCAGCGGGAGTACGGCGGTTTGCGCCGCGTTGCCCAGGCCATGCGGCAGTTTCACCGCCTGGAAGCGGATATCGCCGGAGCCCGGGAACTGATGGAATCCGACTCGGACCCGGAAACCGTGGCGTATGCCCAAGCAGAACTCGGCGAGTTGGAAACCCGGCTCACGAGTATGCAGACCGAACTGGAGGACTTGGCCACTGCTGGGGATTCGATCACGCGGGCCGGGCTGATCATGGAAATCCGGGCGGGAACCGGCGGTGACGAGGCCGGTATTTTTGCCGGCGATCTGTTTGAAATGTACTCCCGGTTTATTGATCTGCGCGGCTGGAAGAAAGAGGTCATCGACAGTTCTCCTGGCGATGCAGGCGGCTTTAAGGAAATCGTGTTCTCGGTTTCCGGTGAAGGCGCGTTCCACCAGTTGCAGTTTGAATCGGGCGGACACCGTGTGCAGCGCGTGCCCGAAACAGAAACGCAGGGGCGCATTCACACCTCGGCCGCCACCGTCGCGGTGCTGCCCGAAGCTGAAGACGTGGAAGTCGATATCGACCCGGAAGACCTGCAGGTTGATACCTATCGCGCGTCCGGACCCGGTGGCCAGAAGGTCAACAAGACCGAATCCGCCATCCGCATTACCCACCTGCCGACCGGCGTGGTGGTGACCTGCCAGGATGAAAAGAGCCAGCACAAAAACCGCGCCCGCGCCATGCGGGTGTTGAAGAGTCGCATTCTGGAAATGATGCAGGCCAAAGCGAACGCCGAACGGGCCGACCAGCGCCGCACGCTGATTGGCTCGGGTGATCGCAGTCAGCGCATCCGCACGTATAATTTCCCGCAGGGGCGTGTCACCGATCACCGCATTGGCCTCACGCTGTATCGGCTGGATCAGATC
>JBGSIP010000552.1:0-2351 GCA_041742495.1 Planctomycetaceae bacterium | reverse complement strand
GTGGTCGATCGCCTGCTGGCTGATCCCGGATTCGGCGAGCGCTGGGCGCGGCCGTGGCTGGACGCCGCGCGGTACGCCGATTCGCATGGTTTTCAACGGGACGATTTGCGCAACCTGTGGGCGTATCGGGACTGGGTGATTCGCGCATTCAATGCCGATCTCCCGTTTGATCAGTTCACGCGCGAGCAACTGGCCGGAGATCTGCTGCCCACGCCAAGCGAAAGTCAGTTGATCGCAACCGGGTTCAACCGCTGTCCAACCACCAACGTGGAAGCAGGGACCGACCCGGAAGAGAACCGCGTGAATCAGGTGCTCGATCGGGTGAATACCATGGCGGGTGTCTGGCTGGGCACGACGCTGGAGTGCTGCCAGTGTCACGATCACAAGTACGATCCTTTCAGCCAGAAGGAGTACTACCAGCTCTTTGCGTTCTTCAATGACACCGTCATCGAAGCCGAGCGTGCGAACCCGAACGTCCCCGGTTCGATCCGCTTTCTTGGTCCGGCTATGCCGCTCACGGACGTGACCTGGGAAGATGCCACGCGTAAGCGGATTACGGCCGACCTGGCGGCGCTGGACGCCCAACTCACTGCACACAAGCAGAGACTGCTGACCGACCTTGATCGGTGGGCCGCAGAACTGGTGGCCGGCACCAGCGAAGAATCGCGCGAAAACGTGCTGCGGCCTCTGCAGGCAGAATCGGCGGAGGGGGCCACCGCGACCATTCTGGATGATGGATCTGTGCTGTTCAGCGATGAAGTCCCGGAGCGGGATACCTATACGATCACGGTGAACACCGATCTGACGTCGGTCGTCGGATTCCGGCTGGAGGCGTTGACCGATCCGTCGCTGCCGGGCGAGGGGCCCGGGCGATCTGATCCGGCGCGGCCGAATTTTGTCCTCAATGAGTTCACGGTGACGGCGACCGATGGCGATGGCGTGCGCCGTCCGCTTGTGCTGTCCAACCCGCGAGCCTCGTTTGAGCAAACCGGCCTTCCGGTGGAGAAAACAATTGACGGCGACGCGAAATCGGGCTGGGCGATTCGGCCGGAGTTCTCGCGATCACACTGGGCGGTGTTTGAATGTCAAACGGGTGAGACAGACAGCGGGTCGGTGACACTCACGTTTCGTCTGGAGCAGAACTTTGGGGGCGGCCGCGTGCTGGGCCGCGTGCGGCTGTCTGCGATTCAGGGGACGATGCCTGACCTCGACACGGCAGAGACGCTCATTCCGCCGGAGATCGCCAAGTTGTTGGCCGAACCGGCTGAGGGTCGCTCGCGGCGGGACCGGGATCAACTGGCCGAGTATCGGCAGACCCGGGATGCGCAGGGGGAGGCTCTGCTGGCCCGTCGGGCAAAGCTGAATCGCGAGTTGCAGCAATTGCCCGAACTGGAAACGCTCGTCATGCGGCCGGCGGATGAGCCACGGCCGACCGCCATTTTCAATCGCGGTGTCTTCTCCAACCCGGGTGAACGGGTGGAAGCTGAGGTCCCTGCGGGACTGCCCAGCTTGCCCACAGGGCCGCGAAATCGGTTGACGCTCGCCAACTGGCTGGTCGACCGCGGTCAACCGCTCACGGCGCGGGTAGTGGTGAACCGGACGTGGGCCGAAATGTTCGGTCGAGGAATTGTCGCCACGGTCGAGGATTTTGGCGTGAAGGGGGAACCTCCCACGCATCCGGAGTTGCTGGATTGGCTGGCGGTGGAGTTCATGGAAGGGACTTCGGGGTTTGCCACGGGTGAGGCGCCGCAGCCGTGGTCGTTCAAGCATCTGCTGAAGTTGATTGTCACCTCCGCGACGTATCAGCAGTCGTCCCACGCGGACGCAGGGCAGCGTGAAGCCGACGATCAGAATACGTGGTTGTCACGTGGTCCCCGGTTGCGGATGGATGCGGAGATGATTCGTGACAATGCGCTGGCGGTGTCGGGGTTGCTCAGCCGGATTCAGTTTGGCCCCCCGATTCGCCCCTATCAGCCAGAGGGACTGTGGACAAAAATCGGCGGCGTCAAAGTGGACTACGAAGTGAGCCCCGGAGAACACCGTCACCGTCGCGGCGTGTATGTGGTGTGGAAGCGGGGAGCGCTGTATCCCAGTTTTGTGAACTTTGACGCGACACCGCGGCTCGCCTGCACGCTGCGTCGATCTCGTTCAAACACTCCCCTGCAGGCACTGACGCTGCTGAACGATCCGGTCTATGTGGAGGCAGCACAGGCCTTGGCGCAGCGGATGATGAAGGAAGCGCCGGGGAGTTCGTTGGCCGATCGCGTGCAGTATGGGTTCGAGTTGTGCGTGGCCCGGCGTCCCACTCCCGCCGAACAGCAGGTGCTGGTGAAATTGTGGTCGACGGAATA
>JBGSIP010000551.1:0-4409 GCA_041742495.1 Planctomycetaceae bacterium | reverse complement strand
CGGAGTGCTCGCGCAGGCGGCGGGGGATCTGGCGGCCGCCCGGCAGTGCTTCGTGCGGGCGACACAGTTGCAACCCGCCTATGCCGTGGCGTGGCAGAATCTGGGGTCACTGGCCCGGTCGCAACGGGACTTTTCGTGGGGAGATGCCAGGTGCGATTATTTGCGTGCGCCCTAGCGTCGCAAGTCAAAGGTAGACGCCAACGATCAAGCCCCCGCCGTAAGATACGGTATGTACGGTTGCCTGCACGTCACGCCGCTTCATCACTGGTGAAAACCATTCAGCCACTTCTCGCTTTAGATATCCCAATTGCTCGCCTGTCGAGTTAAGGACGGCAATGGCATTTGCGTCGTGAGGGTTGGTGGGCTCCCGTTGCAGAAAGATTGAATCTCGAGGCTGGAGTCTCGCGATCAACGCACTTCGGCCGCCGACATGGTGACCGACAACGCGGAACGTGTATCGCGGCTGTTCGTGATGCGGCACCGACGCTTCACCGGCAGCATCGAATCGATCCGCGACTTCCGGGGCGCTCGTACCGACAAGTAAATCCGGAACGAACTTTGGCAGGCCGAAACGCGCTTGCACTGGGTCACCAGAACACAGATATTGAGCGATAAGAGCCAGCTTCCCGACTGCTGCGCTTGACGTGTCCGCGACCAGAAACACGCTTTTGCCGGAAGAACGATTGAAGAGGATTCCATCAGCATAGATGGTAACGCGCAGGACGGATGAAAGCGAAATTCTGGAGGACTCGAAATCGCCGATTCTGACCAATTGCTTTGACGTGACATAGACCACGCCAATGCCGGAGGACTTCAGATATCGGTCCCCACCGAGCGGCACCCCTTGCGGTCGCTTAAGTGACACCACTTCACACCACTGCGCCTCACACGAGAGATACACGACCTCTTTCGCGTCTGTTTTGAACGAGACGGATTCCGGGGGCAGCGGCTTCACCAGACCGGCGTCAATCTCATGGGCGAAGCGGCACAAAGCGATACGCTGACAGTCGTCATGCGAGAACTCGGGCTGAAGGCCCAGCCCCAACGCGAGTCGGCTTATCTGCTCCTCCTCCCCTGGACTGAGCACTCCGTCTGCCAGAGCCTCCGCAACGAGTTGTCCCAGCAGCGAAAAACCCTCGGTACGGACGAGTTCTTCAAGTTCGTGCGCCGTGATTTTCGCCGCCTCTGCGAATTTGGCCAGAGACTGACTTTCCCCGGATGAGACATGACCATCTTCGATCGCGCGCTGAACCATCATGCGCAGTCTGCGGCGATTCTCAGCCTGAACCTCATTCTTCTTGGCGAGTTGCTGCTCATACCGAGTCCCTTCGGCATGCAACTGAGCGACCCGCTGACGGAGAACATCCAGGTTGATACGCTGGCAGTCAATCCATTTGCCCCCTGTTTGCTCGGGGCTCATGACCTGTGTCGTCGCTGTCACGTCACCGCTTTCGACTGCCGAGATGAACTGTTTCCCGTCAAGTGGGCCGACGTCCTGAGTGCCAACGAGCAGTCTGGCCCTGCGATAGTTCCAGGTAGTCGCCAAGTCGGCGGCGGCAGAGCGATTCTGATTGCTGACGAGTATCACGGGCGCGGCGCAGCCTGGACATGCAGCTCTCTTGCCCAAGTTGGCCGGCCGAACCTTGACAGCCTTGCTGCAGAAGGGGCAGATGAAGATTGTGGTTTCGTCTGACTCGGTCATTTTAGCGATACAGGCCTTGCGTAAATTGATGCGATCACTCTGCATTGAATTGGATCATGAGCGAAGCCGCCTCTTCAACGTCGGTGGGGCGTATTTCTGCTGCAGCGTCAAGATCTGCAATTGTGCGAGCAACTCGTGCCAGGCGGTCTGCCTTGCGTGTGGAAATGTTGTTGCTGACAACGAGATTCTTGTAGGACGCAAAACCTTCCGACGTGAACTGGCAATAGTCCGACACACGGCCGCCGGGAATCGCCGCGTTGTTTGGAATTGTCGTATTCTCAAATCGACATTGCTGAACTTCGCGGGCACGTTCGACACGATCGCGCGTTGGCCGTGACTCTTCGTCATTCGTCGGCGCAAACCTTTGGTCGATCGTCAATGGCTGAATCGTGACCTGCATGTCAATTCGATCTAGCAATGGGCCGCTGAGTTTTGACTGGTAGGCAGCGACTGTCTTGCCGTCACATGAGCACTGCGGCGTTCCGGCATAGCCACAGGGACAAGGATTCATCGCCGCGATCAAGGAGAAGCGGGCAGGAAACTTCATGCTGCCGTGGACTCTGGTGATTGTAACGACGCCTTCTTCCAGTGGCTGTCGCAGGGATTCTAATGTTCGTCGTGAGAATTCTGGCAGTTCGTCCAGGAACAGGACGCCGTGATGCGCGAGCGTGATTTCACCGGGTCGCGGAAAACCAGATCCGCCTCCAACGAGGGCGGGCATCGAGACGCTATGGTGAACGGGTCTCATCGGCCGCCGGGTAACCGCGTGGCCGTCGGCGGGCAATTGGCCCACCGCGGAATAGATTCGCGTGAGTTCGACAATCTCAGATTCCTTGAGCCGCGGCAGGATGCCCGCGATGGCTGATGCGATCATGGACTTCCCTTCGCCGGGCGGGCCAATCAGCAGCAAATTGTGGCCACCCGCTGCGGCAATCGTGGCCGCGCGTTTGGCCTGCTCTTGCCCGCGAATGCGCCCAAAGTCGATTGGCTTCTCAACGGCATTTTCGAAGCGGATTTTCTCGCGTAGTGCGGTGTTGAGCTTTGCGGTGCCACGGAAAAACGATAGTACCTCGTCCAGTGTGGACGCGGGGTAGACCTTGCAGCCCTTGTATTCTGGCCTGGCCAGAATAAGGGCACATTCTCGCTCGTTTCCCGCTGGCACAATCAGCGACTGACCGGGCGTGGCGACGTGAGCAAGCGAAAGCGCGCCGGGCACGCGTCGTAGCTCACCATGGATGCCGATTTCGCCAAAGATGAGAAACCGCCCTTCCTGCTCGGGGGGCAGGTCAGGAAGCATTCCAGCGACCTGAAGCATGAGGATTGCCAATGGCAGGTCCAGCCATGCTCCGTCTTTCTCCAGTGCGGCAGGGGCGAGGTTAATGAGAATCTCGACCGGCGAGGGCCCGATCTCTAGCTTGGAGAACGCGCCTCCGATGCGGGTTAGTGCCTCCTTCACGGGATCACGTGTCATACCTGAGATGTGGCAGCAATTGCCGACAGGCAGCCGCTGATTCAGGAGGGACGTGGCGCGGCCTTGTAACTCGATTGCGTGTCCATCGAGTCCGCGCAGGATTGCACCGTGAATCGTGTGATCCCGTCGCAACAGGTGATTGTGAAGATTGGGCAGTGGCATATTTGACCTCGATCGGCTGCTCTGGGTGTGCCTTGCACAGTCTCGTCGCGCGGCACGGACAGCCGCCATTTTGCTCTGCGAGTGGTGAGCCAGCATGCTCGGCACAACTCTATCAACTTCGATGCGTTCTCTCCTTGTTGGAATGACACTTTTTCAATCGTCCAAGCACTTGGGATCCGCGGGAGATCACTTTGGGCGTCACCGAATCAATCCCAGGACGACCATGCGATCTACACACGGAGTTGGCAGACACGCTTGGGTAGGAATTGCCTTCCCCTGATGTTTGCAGTGGCGGCATCAGCGGCGGCACATCGCTGAGCGATGTGCGGGAGGCCCCTTGGGGCACGGCTACGGCCTGGCGACTGCGAGTCAGGTCACGGTCACAGTCACCCCCAACGCAGCCCCGGTGGCGAATCCGGATGAGTACACGGTGACGGGTACAGCGCCCATCACTGTCAATCCGTTGGCCAACGATGTGGATGCCGATGGCCATGCGCTGGAACTGGTCAGTATCGACCCGCCGTCTGTCGGCACACTGGCCTACGTGCCGGATGTTCCCAGTTGGGTGCTCGCCAGTTGGGAAGCGTGGGGGTCGTACTACTACAGCGACTTCGACGAGTTCTACGTCACCAACTATGGCGACGAAGCGGAGTACCTGTGGCAATTCACGCCGCCGGCCAACTTCACCGGTTCGACGACTGTCAGCTACACCGTCCGCGATGCACTCGGCGCGGAGACGACCGGGCAGATCGTCTTCGCCGCGCCGGGGGGAGGAGGGGGCGGTGGAGGAGGAGGCAACCAGACCCCAGTCGCCGCCGCCGATACCGCCAGTGTGACGGCGGGAGAAACCGTCAGTATCAACGTGCTGGCCAACGACAGTGATCCCGACGGCGATCCCTTCACGCTGGTCTCGGCCAGTGTCCCCGCGGAATGGGGGACGGTCAGTATCACTGCCAATGCGCAGGGTCAGTCGGTACTGACCTTCGCCGCTGCCAGCGGTGTGACCGGGGTCGCCACCATTGCTTACGCGATCGCCGACAACCACGGCGGACAAGCCAGCGGTACCGTGAGCGT
>JBGSIP010000550.1:0-9107 GCA_041742495.1 Planctomycetaceae bacterium | reverse complement strand
CGCGACGGGAGCGTCGTGTTGTCGGGCAAGGTTGGGCATTGGGGGAGACGGCGATGCGCGGAAATGTGAACGCACTGGCGCTGATGGTGGCGGTGGGCACGCTCGGTCTGTGGACGCCGGCCGCGGAGGCGGGCTGGTACTTCGGAGGCTGCCGCTATCAGGCTTGCCCCACCGAATGTTGTCAGCCGGTCGCCTGTTACACGGCCTGCAAGATCGAACGCGAGACCTGCTATCGCACGGTGTACGACACGGTTTACGAACCGGAACAGTACACGGTGACCAAGGTCGAACTGGACACGGTTTACGAAAACCGTGAGCAAACGTGTTACCGCACGGTCTGCGAAACGCTCGAACGCGAGTATTCGTACCAGGTTGCCCATCAAGTGATGGAGACCAGTACGCAAGAGCGTCGCTATGTCGTGCAGAAGCCGGTCTTCGAAACACAGTATCAGGAACGCACCTATCAGGTGGCGAAGCCGGTCTTTGAAAACTCCACGCGTGAGGTCCGCCGCACCGTGTTGCGACCGGTGACCGAAACGCTGGAGCGCGAAGTCTGTCACACCGTCCTGCGGCAAGTCAGCGAGACGATCAATCGGGAACGCTGCTACACCGTGCTGCAGCCGGTGACCACTTATCGCCCGGTGCGGCAAGTGGTGGGCAACTGGGTCAATCAGCCCATCGTCATCCCCGGTCGCTGCGTGCCGCGACTGACCTGTGATCCGTGTGGCCGGCCGATGTGGTGCCAGGTCAAACTGCCGGACACCACCATCTGTCGTCGCGTGTGGTGCCCGCAGGTTGTGGAGCGGCAGGTCGCGTGTACGCAGATGGTTCCGCAGGTGGTCCGCCAGCAGTGCCCGGTGACGGTCTGCCGCGTGGTGCCCGAGCGCGTGGTGCAGAAGGTGCCTTATCAGGTGTGCCGGATGGTGCCCGAAGTGCTGGTCGAACAGATTCCCGTGCAGACCTGTCGGATGGAATATGAGAACCGCGTGGAACGCATTCCCTATCAGGTCTGTCGGATGGAGCAGGAAGAGCGGGTCGAATCGATTCCCGTCCGCACCTGCAAAGTGGTGACCGAAACGAAGGTGTGCAAGGTGCCCTACACCGTGCAGAAGCAGGTGCCGTTCACCCAGACGTACCAGGTGGCCCGTTGCGTGCCTCGTGAAGTGCAAGTGCCGTGTACGCGGATGGTCGCCAAGTGCGTGGCCCGTCAGGTGGAATACGAAGTCTGCCGCATGGTCCCGGTGACCACTTGTGAAACGCCAGTTGCCGGGTGCAGCTCGTGTGGTCCTGCCGCGACCGACGACTACAGCGCGGCCCGCCCGGCTGCTCCGGTGGCCGATCCGAGCCTGTACAACCAGCCGTAACCACAGCCCGCCCAAGGGCGGACCGAACGGCATCGCCGCACATAGCCTGCGGGGAACTCACTGGAGTTCCCCGCAGGCTGTTTTGCATTCTGGGGACCAGGCGCAGGTAGCCGCGACTAAAACTCGGGCGGTCGTTCTCCGCTCGCCTTGGTGCTCAGGCTGCCCCAGACTCCATAGGGACTCATGCTGAGATTGTCGTCCGGCAATGGAAACGGTGCCTGAGGATCGCCGGCGTCGATGGAATCGCTGATGAACCGCACGCTGCCATCCAGCAGCAGTACCAGCACGCCGCCACGGTGGCGGCTGGCAGCCGTCATCAGTCCCGGCTGATAGGGGGTATCGGCCGGGGCAGCCGCGGACAGCAGACAGGCCGGGCCCCGGTTGGGCCCCAGTGCTCCCAGATAGGAACCAAACAGTGTGCCTCCATCCGACCACCGCAGCCCCGGCTGTTGGCCGGCCGCCGTCAGTGTGGCTGCAGGCTGGTACTGGCGCAACTCGTCGTCCCACAGCGCCACGCAATCGGCAGGTCGCAGCAACGCGGCGGGACTTCCCAGCAGTGCCACTTCACCGGCTTTGCGTTCCCCAAGCGGCCGGGCAGTTTCGCTCATGGCCATCGTGTTCGAGGAACCGTCTTCGATGAATCCCAGTCGGCTGCAGATATTGAATCCAAACGCGCCTCGTGGCCGTGATGAGAGTGGATCACCGGGACGATCGCCGGCACAAAAGACATAGTTGCCCGGCGCGAAGCCGGCCTGGCGAATATCGTCGATGGGGTCAGAGGGGCAGAGGAACAGCGAGATGCGGGTGGCATTCGGCGTGAATCCATCGCGGGTCCACAGTTGGCCCGGATCGAGCGTGCCGCCGGTCTCCGCCTGGTTGGTATACAGCTCGTACAGCGGCTGCTGCTCCAGAAACGGCAGCAGGTGCACCATGCCACTCCAGCGGTCCCCCCCGTCGTGGCCGGGACCGCCACGCAGAAACGGCAACATGTGCTTGGTTTCGTGATAGGCGTGCATGGCCAGCCCGATCTGCTTGAGGTTGTTCGAGCAGGCGAGTCGTCGGGCCGATTCCCTTGCCTGTTGCACCACGGGCAATAGCAGCGACACCAGAATGGCAATGATCGCCATGACGACCAGCAATTCCAGCAGCGTCAACCCACGACGCCGCGGCGGCTGAACGACCGTCACAGCGGGAAATGGAGCCAGCATGCGTAGTCCTTCACTGGGGGGAGCCGGTTCCGCCCGCCGCGCACACATTGCGTCGGTGCGGCCGGGCCTGTCGTTGCTCCCTTGGAACGCGCGGCGGCCCGTCCTGAGCCGCCGACCGCTTGAATGATTGTGACGTGAACCAATCAGTCTAGCGGAGTCTGCGGGGCTGCCGTAACCCCTGCCCCGCAGTTCTGTGCCGAATCCCGGGCCAAGACTCCTCGCGCCAGCGGCGGGGTCCGTTCCGGATCGTGCGCTCTGCGGTGCGTGGTTTGCCCGTGCGTTCCCGTCCCCCTAAGATCGGCGCGCGGCCCGCAGCGGCTCGCCAGTCCAACAGTGGCAGATCACAGCGGAGCCGGCGGTGGAGATTGTGCTCAACGGAAAACGGGAAGAGTGGCCCGACGGAATGACGGTCGCGGCTCTGATTGCCTCGCTGGGAATGCAGCCGCGATTTCTGGCCGTGGAACGCAATCGGCAACTGGTGCCACGTCGCGAGCACGCCACCTGTGTGCTCACCGCGGGGGACGAGATCGAAATTGTGACGCTGGTTGGCGGGGGATAAGCACAGCATGACAGAATTCGCAGCCTTTGACGGCCCATTGAAGCTGGGAACTCACACCTTCCACTCGCGGTTGATCGTGGGCACCGGCAAGTACGCCACGCTCGAACTGATGCGGGAGTGTCTGGCGGCCAGCGGGGCCGAGGTCGTCACCGTGGCGGTGCGACGTGAGCGGCTGGTGGATGCCTCTGGCCGCAACATTCTCGATTTTGTGGATCTGGATCGCTTCACCATTCTCCCGAACACGGCCGGCTGCTTTACCGCCGAAGACGCCATCCGGGTGGCGCGACTGGGGCGGGAAATTCTGGAAGGGCTGGAGAACCCCGGGCAAGACTGGGTCAAGCTGGAAGTCCTGGGCGACCGACGCACCTTACTCCCCGATCCAGTCGCCACGCTGGAAGCGACGGCGGAGTTGGTCCGCGATGGTTTTCAGGTGTTGTGTTACACCAGCGACGATCCGATCACCGCCCGCCGACTCAAATCCGCCGGGGCTTCGGCGGTGATGCCGGCCGGCAGCCCCATTGGCAGCGGTCAGGGCATCCTGAACCCCAACAACATTCGTATCTGCCTGGAGTATCTCAAGGAGAACGATCCCGACTATCCGGTCATCGTGGATGCCGGCGTGGGGACCGCGAGCGACGTCTCACAGGCCATGGAACTGGGCTGCGATGGCGTGCTGTTGAACACCGCTATCGCCAGCGCAACGCATCCGCTGCCCATGGCTCACGCCATGCGGCTGGCGACCACGGCCGGACGCTTGGCGGCCCTGAGCGGGCGAATCCCCAAACGCCTGTACGCCTCGGCATCGAGTCCCGAAGTCGGCCAGATTGCCTTCGGCAGCCCGGGGCCCGGTTAGCAGCGTGCTGATTGAACATGACCAGAGGCAAGCACCGGTGCGACTGGCACTGTCTGCGTGTCAATTGATTCAAGGACCACGCGGATGACGCCTCAACGATTCCTCACTTTCTGCGCTCAATCATCCGCTCGCCCATCATCCCCTGCACTGGTTTCGCAAATCCGCAGACTGAACGTGCTGTGCATCGTCGGCCTGTTGTTGGCCCTCACACCCGGTCCGGCGTGCGGGGACGAGCTTGCAGACAAGCTGCTGGGCTTCTGTCAGACTCACAACGTGCCGGCGCTGATCGCGGCGTCTATCGGTCCGGACGGCGTGATTGAATCGGCCGCTGCCGGCGTGCGCAAACGTGGGTCGAAAGATGCCGTGGCCATCGAAGACCAGTTCTCACTCGCGTCGAACAGCAAATCATTCACTGCAACGCTGGCTGCCGTGCTCGTCGAGCAAGCGGTGATTGACTGGTCAACGACAGTATTTGAAGTGTGGCCGGATCAACCCGTGCATGGCGGTTTCAAGAATGTCACCCTCGAACAATTGTTGGCACATGCCGGGGGACTTCCCCGCGATCTTCCCTTGCAAGGGAGCGAATGGAGCAGCTTTTTTGCCGAACGCTACCCGCCGCCACGAGAACGAGAACGCATGTGCTACCTGTTGCTGACCAAAGCCCCGGCTGGGACCGTTGGCGAACATGTGTACTCGAATCTCGGGTATGCGATTGCCGCCGCGATGCTTGAGAAGCGAGGCCAACAACCATTCGAGCAGCAGATGCAGGAGCGTGTTTTTCGGCCACTCCAGATGGAGAACACGGAGTTTTACTCGGCGGAGCGGCTGAAACGCGCGACTGGCCCGGTGCTGTGGGGCCACATGGGGGGCAGCGGCAAGGCCATCCGGCCGGGGGCTTCCGGTGCAGAGAATCCAGCCGTCTATTCAAGCTGCGGAACGATTCGCACCACGATCGACGATTGGGCGAAATACGTCCGCTGGCATCTCACAGAGTCGGCTGCGCCTGTGTTGAACAACGATGAAACGCTCCGCCGGCTGCATCAAGGCGTGGTCGGTCGCGGAGCCCAAGGCCAGGAATACGGCTATGGCTGGATCGAGTTCCAGTCCTCGTTCGGCCGTACGCTGCAACACACGGGCAACAATACCAATCAGTACTCGTTGGTCTGGGTGATGCCGGAAGCCAAACGAGCGACGATTGTCATCACCAACACCGGCGAAGAACAGGCCTTCGCCGCCTGCGATGCGGCCACTTCAGAACTGATGCAGCGACCGGCGTTTCAGCAATAGCGAGCTCGGTCCGGATGGGTGTGGCTTGGCGTTCGGCAGCCAGCGTCGTGGTTCGTCGATCACTACATGTCATCCAGTGCCAGTGGCACCCGGAGATAGCAGCTCAGCCAGCGTGAGTACCTACCCACCCTCACCCTCACCCTCACACTCGCACGACGAGGCCGCCGGGGAGTCGTTGGACCAGGCGCTTCATCTCCAGAATGGTCAGGGTGGCGAGGACGCGCGAGGTTTCCAGTTGCACTGTCTCCACCACGGTGTCAACCAGTTGTGGTTCAGCGGTCACCGCGTTGAGCACCGCTAGTTGTTGTTCCGACAGATTCAGTTCTCGTGGCTGCTGTACGACAATCGGCGGTGCGGGCGAAATGCCGCGATCATCCGCTGCGCGAACTTTCCTGGCCGGTGCTGGAGCGACCATCGGCTCGGGCAGGTGCCCCAGCGATTCCAGCACATCTTGGGCATGCCGGACCAGTGTGGCTCCGTCCCGCAGCAGCGCCAGGCAGCCAGCGCACTCGGGGCGATCCACCTGGCCGGGAATGACCATCACTTCGCGGCCCTGCTCGGTCGCGTGGCGGGCCGTGTGCAGAGAACCGCTTTTCGCCGCAGCATCAATCAGCACCACCCCCAATGACAAACCACTGATGAGGCGATTGCGCTGCGGAAACAGACCCGGCAGTGGCGGACGATCGATGGCAGACTCACTCAGCAACGCACCTTGCGCGACGATCTCCCGCGCGAGCGGAGCGTGCTCGGGGGGATACACATGCCCCAGTCCCGGAGCGCACACAGCAATAGTGCGTCCGCCGGCTTCCAGTGCTCCGCGATGGGCGGCCGCATCAATACCGCGTGCCAGCCCGCTGATCACCGTGATCCCGCTGCGAGCCAGGGCTCCCCCCAACTGGCGTGCCTGTCGCTCTCCGTATGGCGAGCAGTCCCGCGAACCGACGATCGCCACCGACAGCGCATCCTGCGGCAGGAGCGTTCCTTGCACATACAGCAGCATCGGAGCATCGGGGAGCTTGTCGAGCAGGCGAGGATACTCAGGCGCTCCACGAAAGACGAGGCCGACCCCTTCTTCCGCACAGCGCCGCCGTTCGCCCTCAATGTGTTCCAACCGCGCGGCATTCGAGATGGCGGCAGACAGTTTTCCGCCAATGCCTGACACGCTGAGCAGTTCCGGACCACTCGCCTGCAAAGCAGCTTGGGCGGTCGGAAACGCGTCCAGTAGCGCACGCAGCTTGCGTGGTCCCAGATCGGGAACCAGCGTCAAGGCCAGCAGACTTCGCTGCTCGTCAGTCAGCGTCATGCGCTCCCTGTCGCGACGGTCCGCAGTTCTTTGGGCAGCGGGAAATGCACGTGCTCTTCCCGTGTGGTGACTTGCTCAATCTCTGCACCAAACCACTCTGACAGTGTCGTCACCGTTTCCTGCACCACCACTTCGGGTGCACTGGCCCCGGCGGTGATCAACACCGTGCTGGCCGGCTGGAACCACTCCCGCTTCAGTTCGGCCGGTCCGTCGATGAGATACGAGGGCTTCCCGAGCGTCAGGCCAATCTCCATCAACCGGCGACTGTTGGAGCTGTTTTGGCTCCCCAGCACAATCACGACATCAGCCTGCGGTGCCAACTGGCCCACCGCATGCTGGCGATTGGTGGTGGCGTAGCAGATGTCTTCCTTGGGGGGAGACTGGATTTGCGGCAGTCTTTCTTTCAGGCGGCTGATGACACGCCCCGCCTCTTCCACACTGAGGGTCGTCTGCGTGAGATAGGCGACACGGTCCTGCGGGCCAAACGGCAGGCGATCGACATCCTCAGGTGTTTCGACCAGCGTGATGCTCTGCGGGGCTTCGCCCATGGTGCCGATGACTTCGTCGTGCCCGTCGTGGCCGACCAGCACAATGTGAAAACCATCACGGGCGAACCGGATCGCTTCGAGATGCACCTTGGTCACCAGCGGACAAGTGGCATCCACGGTCTGCAGTTTGCGATCGCGCGCTTGCTGGCGAATTTCGGGCGAGACCCCGTGCGCGCTATACAGCAGGATCGACCCCGGCGGGACGTCGGAAACGTGATCCACAAACGTCACACCCTGCTTCGTAAAGCGATCCACGACGTAGCGGTTGTGAACAATTTCGTGATAGACATAAATTTTCGAGCCAAACCGGCGAATGCATTCATCCAGGCACTCAATGGCCATGTTCACGCCTGCACAGAATCCCCGTGGATTGGCCAGCAAAATCTTCATCATCACGTCATTCCATTTGTCGGTGGTTGCCATCCGCCGGTCATTTCGGCCGGGCATGGCTCCGTTAGCCGCCAATGCCCAACGCGGGCGACCTTGGCCGCCTGACGGTGGCTCCATCACGGTGGCTTCATCCCAGTACGATGATCATAGTCGCCGGACGGCCGAGCGCCCAAGCGGGGCTCTGCCGTCAAACCGGCACATTCGTTACAAACGGCCTCGCCTGCGCGGCAGCGGACGGCGTGGCGTCTGGCCCGCAGACGTGACGTCGCGGGGACTGCCGGTTAAACGGGAGAAAATCCGCTGCGCAAGGGGAATTCCATCGTGGGGAGACTTGGCGTGCTTCTCCCGCTGCGGCAAAATGACTGTTGATTGCTGTTTGAGTGAGCCCCCCTTGGCTTCGGCTGAGCGCCCTGCCCAGTCCGCTGCTCCTGCCTTGACGTCGCCCTGTCGCGATCGCCGGATGTGTGGAACCACCCCGCGCAAGCTGATGCTTCACCGATTGCTGCGGCCCCTGCGGCTCGCGCAGCGGACGTTTGTTTCCGGAGTGAAAGATGGTGCGCTGCCGGACGAGGACACATTCGGCGCTACCAGCCCCCTTTTGAAAAATTGATCAGCGAGGAATCTTCTGCCATGCGTACTCTCCATCGATTCACACTCGCCGGCTTGCTCGTCGTCGGCCTTGCAGCACCTGCCTCGGCAGGCTGGGGCCACGTCAAGGGGCAGATCGTTCTGGACGGCGAGATCCCGCCCGTCGAGATCAAGGTCAAGCAGGGTGACGCCAGCGTCCGCGACGCGGAAGTCTGTGCGGTGCGCGACATTCCTAGCCAGGAACTCGTTATCGATCCCGAAACCAAGGGGATCGCCCACTGTTTTCTGTATCCCGCGGTGCCCATCCGTGACGTGCACCCGGATCTGGCGGTATCCAAGGAAAAGCAACTGAAGTTCGACAACAAGGACTGCGTGTTCCTTCCGCATGCGATGGTCATTCGCAACGACCAGACGGTCCTCGCGGTTTCGTCCGATGCCTGTGGCCACAACGTCAACGTGAACATGCTCAAGAACAAAGCGCAGAGCAAGAACGCGATGATTCCCGCTGGCTCGAAGGACGGAGTCGAGTTCGGCCCTTTTCCTGCGGCTGAGCCCGTCCCCATGCAGGTCGACTGCAACATTCACAGTTGGATGCAGGCTCGCTGGCTGGTGGTCGACACCCCCTATGCCTGCGTGACCGACGCACAGGGCAATTTCGAAATGAGCAACCTGCCCGCCGGAACTTCCAAGTTCAAGGTCTGGCACGTCACGAAAGGATTTCTGGAACGCAGCCTGTCGATCGACGTCAAGGACGGCGAAACCACCGCTGTGACGCTCAAGTACACTCCTGACACGTTCGTCAAGAAGTAATTGTGTCGCCATCCGGGCGCAACCAGTCGGCTCGCCAACCATTTTCCAGCCATCATCGCAGCGCAACCACCTGGTTCGCTGTGATGATGGCCGCAGCTGGGCTGACTCTGGCCACCGCACTGCCGACGGCTCCTCCCGCAGACGCTGCCCCTGCGGCTGCCCGCGGAGACGATACGGGGCATCGCGTTGCCGGTCAG
>JBGSIP010000549.1:0-3294 GCA_041742495.1 Planctomycetaceae bacterium | reverse complement strand
GGACTCAGCCGCGCGGGCGGCCAGCGCGGGGCAGCCGTTTCGACTGGTGCTGCTGGACTGCATGATGCCGGGCATGGATGGCTTTCAATTTGCGGAGCGGTTCCAGGCCGCCAATCATCACGTCGGTTGCGCGGTGATCATGATCTCGTCGGCCATTCGCATTGGCGATGGAGAACGCTGCCGGGCGTTGGGGATCACGCGCTGCATGCCCAAGCCGGTTAAACAGTCGGAATTGCTCGATGCCATCGTGCATCACTTCTACGCGCGAGCGCCCGAATCGTTTCCGGACAGCGATCACAGTCTGGTGCCGGCTCCGGCCGGCATTCGGCCGCGCCGGATTCTGCTGGCGGAAGATGGCGTGATCAATCAGAAGGTGGCGGTCGGTTTTTTGGAGACGCGAGGACATCAGGTCGTGGTCTGTGGCGATGGACGGCAGGCGGTGGCCCGCTTTCAGGAACAGCCATTCGACCTGATTTTGATGGATCTGCAGATGCCGGAAATGGATGGGTATGAGGCCACTCTCACCATTCGTGAACTGGAGCGGCAGGCCGCCGGCACCACTGGCATTCCCATCGTGGCGATGACTGCCAATGCGATGAAGGGGGATCGCGAATCGTGTTTGCAGGTGGGTATGACGGACTACCTGTGCAAGCCGGTCAATCCGCGTGAACTCTTTGCCCTCGTCGAATCCATTCCCGCGGTCGTGCTGCCCGATCAAATGTCGCCGCCAACCGACGATCGTTACCATGCACAGTCGTCTGGCAGCGCGGGGGTGAGCGGAATGCGCAACGGCGGCGCTGGGCGCATCAGCAGCGGAGCGACTGAGTCAGCGGGGCGAGCCGTGGTGGACTGGCTGCGGGCTGCCAAGGGGATTCCCGGCGGTTCCGCGGGGGTGCGGGATCTGGCCCAGATGTTCCTGGACGAATACCCGTCCAATCTGGCGGATATCAAACGCCATCTGCACGCGCGCGAGCAGGATCGCTTGCGGCGGGCCGCACATACGCTCAAGGGATCGGCTGCCATTTTTGCGGCCGACGAATTGTCGGATGCCGCTCATGAAGTTGAAACGCTGGCCCGCGGCGGGAAATGGGCGGAGATCCCGGTGGTGTTGAAACGGTTGGAGACTCTCGGCGATGAAGTGAATCGAGCGATGACGACGTATTTGCAGGAAACCGCGCCGACCGGCCGGTGACCGATCGCTGCTCCTCTGGGAATTGCGCCATGCCCACTGTCCTGATTGTGGATGACAACCCGCTTGACCGCCGGCTGACCGGCGGACTGGTGAACGAAGCCAACTTCATGGCTCGCTTTGCCAAAGACGGCCGCGAGGCGTTGGCTGAAATCGAGCGCCTGCGCCCTGACATTGTGCTCACCGATCTGGATATGCCGGAAATGGACGGGCTGGAACTGGTCCACGCCATCCGCCGACATCACGCCACTATCCCCGTCATTCTGATGACGTCCCATGGCAGCGAGGAAATTGCGGTCGCAGCGCTGGAGGCGGGTGCGTGTGCGTATGTCCCCAAGCGGAGCCTCGCCGCGGAGCTATCGCAGACCCTGGAGCCCACGCTGTCGCTGGCGCGTTCACTGCAGGCACGCGCCGAGGCGTTTCAGTTTTTGACCCAGGTGCAGTCCCGATTCGTCCTGACCGCGCCCTACCAGGGGGTGACGGCACTCGTCAGCTATTGCCAGGATGCGATGAACCAGTTTGACTTCGCCACCGACAGTGACCTGCTGCGGGTCGGGACCGCGCTGCGCGAAGCTCTCATCAATGCGATTGATCATGGAAACCTGGAACTGGCGTCCACGCTCAAGGAAGACAACGACGGGCGGGAGTATGACGTGCAGCGCCGCGAGCGATTGCAACAGCCACCCTATTGTGAACGGCTGATTCACGTCACCATGCAGTTGAATCACATGGAAGCCGCCTTCATCATTCGCGACGAAGGGCCGGGGTTCGATACCCGGAACCTCCCGGATCCCACTGATCCCGAAAACATCACCCGACCTTACGGTCGCGGGCTCACCATGATTCAGTTGTTTGCAGATCAGGTGACGTTCAACGCGCAGGGGAACGAAATCACGCTGGTCTTCCAGAACCGCTGCCTGCAGGACGAGGCGTCGGTCATCAACGAAGCGGCGACGTGAGGTCGCAGAGGTGCCGGAGAGCTGTTGCGTTCCGGCGCGTCAGTCTTCGCGATTGACGCTCGCCGGGCAAAACGCCGGGGTGCAGATCGCCACGTAGGTCGCGCCGCCCGCGGCCGGCGTGCTGTACCGAATCCACTCTCCTGGCTCGGCAACGACGGCCTGACCGGGGGTGACATCCTGCGAGCCCCCTTCGAACTCCACACGCAGCAGGCCGCTGATGACCACCGTCACCTCGCGAAATGCAGGCCGCTGGCCCGGTTCGTGCCATCCCGCCGGGCTGGTCATCATCGCCACGCTCACATCGGTGGTCTGCGTGCGGATTCTCCCGACGAATTCCTGGATGAGTTTGGGCTTATTTCCGGCCGCGGCAATCTCGGCGGGACTGGAAATGAATTGTGGCATGGAGTGCGTTCCGTCTGGCACATCAGGGAGGTCGACGGCCAAGGTAGCGCAATCGGGTTGAGAACTCAACGCCCGTGAGGCAGCTTACCAGGGAGCGGTCGTGACCGGGACACCATCGGCAAGCACCCGCACGCCGTTCCAGTCACAATGAACGTCAATCTGCTTCGCTGTCGCCAGCAGAGGAGCGACGGGGTGACCGTCCACGAGCACTTGAGTCGGCTCGACCCGTACCTCGTGCGACATCCCCCAGTGCAGAGAGGCGGTATCACGGCCAAATTCCCCCGAGGCACCGAATGAGTGCCGCGAGTACATCGATATGCTTCGTCCAGATCCCAGCGCCCCTCCCAAGCTGGTTTCCGCCTGAAAAATCAGCATCCCGAACGCCACAAGGACGATCAAGAGCACCGCTGTCACCAGGCCCGCCAACAGGAACCCTCGTCGCGGTCGAGACGAGGCCGGTGGAGCGTCTTCAATTCCGTGCGGCATGCCAGTCTTCCCGCAAACAGTCCGCAGGGCAACCGAGATCTGCCGTTCCGCGGTCGGTGTCTGAACTGAGACGCAACCTGTCGCTGCGTTCAGCGGGAGGCAGTATTGCAGCGCGGGTGAAGACTCCGCAAGGTGAGCTCTGCCGCGGACCGGCCGGCGGCTCTTTGCACCAGAGGGAACAGGACGGCCAATACCATCCTGGTGGCGATTCAGGTCGCAGGCCCGGTGACGTCGCCTGCTGGTGGATCTTGGGAGAGG
>JBGSIP010000548.1:0-3525 GCA_041742495.1 Planctomycetaceae bacterium | reverse complement strand
GGCCGGCTCTGCTGGCAGCCCGATAGGGCCGAGCGACAGCGAGCTGCGAATAGCCCGACCCGTAGGGGCACGCCCAAGCGAATATTTCCCTTGGGCTGAGATGCAGGTCTCATACCTCGTCGGTGACACAGCCTTCGCTGGCCGACTTCACGTTTTTGATGTACTTGAACAGGGTGCCGCGGGTGGCCGGATACGGGGGTGCCTGCCACGCCGCACGTCGCCGCGCCAGCTCGTCGTCGGAAACCGCCACGTCAATGCGGTTCTGTTCGGCATCAATCGTGATCAGGTCCCCATTCTGCACAAGGGCCAGCGGACCCCCTTCCTGCGCTTCCGGGGTGATGTGTCCGACAATGAAGCCGTGCGAACCGCCGGAGAATCGGCCGTCGGTCAACAAGGCGACCTTGTCACCCAGGCCCGCTCCCATGATTGCGGAAGTCGGCGTGAGCATCTCCGGCATACCCGGTCCCCCCTTGGGCCCTTCGTAGCGGATCAGAATGACTTCGCCGCCGCGGATCTCTTTGTCTTCGAGTCCCTTGAGCATCGCCTCTTCACTGTCGTAACACAGCGCCGGGCCGCGGAACACGAGCCCTTCCTTGCCGGTGATCTTGGCCACCGAGCCGTCCGGTGCCAGATTGCCGCGCAGAATTCGAATGTGCCCGGTGGCTTTGATGGGCTGCTCGATCGGAGCCACAATCTTCTGGCCCGTTTTGAGCCCCGGCAGGTCCGCCACGTTTTCCGCCAGCGTCTTGCCCGTCACCGTCAGGCAACTGCCATCCAGCAGCCCTTTTTCCAGCAGATACTTGATGACGGCAGGCGTCCCGCCGATCGAGTGCAGATCTTCCTGCACGAACTTGCCCGAGGGCTTGAGGTCGGCCAGAAACGGAATGCGATCGCTGACGGATTGAAAATCATCAATGGTCAACGGCACATCCACACACCGCGCCATCGCCAGCAGGTGCAACACGGCATTGGTGGAGCCCCCCAGCGCCATCGTGATGACCATCGCGTTCTCGAACGCGGCCCTGGTCATGATGTCCCGCGGCTTGATATCCCGTTCGAGCAGCAGCCGGACCGCCTTGGCCGCATCCAGGCACTCCTGCAGTTTGTCCGGATCTTCCGCGGGAATGGACGAGCTGTAGGGAAGCGACATCCCCATCGCTTCGATCGCGGTGGCCATGGTATTCGCGGTATACATGCCGCCGCAGGCTCCCGCTCCCGGGCAGCTTTTGCGCACAATTTCCTGTCGCTCTTCTTCGGTAATACTGCCCGACAGATACGCGCCGTAGGACTGGAAGGCAGACACGATATCCAGCTTGTCATTCCGGGAGGAACAGCCGGGCTTGATCGTGCCCCCATAGACCATCAGCGAGGGCCGATTCAATCGGCCCATGGCGATGATGCAGCCGGGCATGTTCTTGTCGCAGCCGGGCAACGTGATCAGTCCGTCGTACCACTGCCCCCCCATGACAGTTTCGATGGAGTCCGCGATCAGGTCGCGGGACTGGAGGGAATACGACATCCCTTCGGTTCCCATCGAAATGCCATCACTCACCCCGATGGTGTTAAACCGCATGCCTACCAGTCCGGTGGCCTGCACCCCCTCCTTGACCTTCGCGGCCAATTCGAGCAGGTGCATGTTGCAGGTGTTGCCTTCGTACCAGACGCTCGCAATGCCGATTTGAGCCTTGCTCATGTCCGCTTCGGTCATACCCGTGCCATACAGCATGGCCTGCGAGGCCCCTTGGCTTTTGGGCTGGGTAATGCGGGAGCTGTACTTATTGAGCGACATGTTCTGCCCATCCAGGAAGGCGATGACGGTTTCGGTCTGGCGTGGCCAGCCACCACCGACGGCAATGCCGGTCACAGCAACTCGTGCGACCAGTGCAGCCGTCTTGAAAACACGTGGTCTGGCGGCCCGCAGTATCGTTCGCGCCGGGACATTGTTCAATGACACCCCCGCCAATTGCCGCACCCGCGTGCACCCAATCGGCAGATCCGTTTCACGGGGCAGATGGCGCGACACTCATGCTGTCGCGTGAGGCGACCAGCGACTCGAATCCAGCGATTCGGCGTGTGGTTCCCGCCGGATCACGGATAGAATCTGGTCCGCCCCGGTGTTCACGGTTGGCACGCTCGCCTGCCTCCCGACCGCGAGCGGCCCCATCGGAAGCGAACAGATCGCGTTGCCACTGCCATGACCCCCTCGACCGTTCAAACTCGCCTCTCACCGCATCCGGTCGCGATGCCGACGTACGGCGTGTTTGCCCTCGAGAGCCGCCACGCGGTCGGCTTCGAGATGCCCGCCTCGCAGCACGAATTTCTCGAGCTGTTTCTCGTGATGGAGGGGAGCGGCATGTTCTGGATCGATCATGCCCGCCATGCCTGCCACGCGGGGCAACTCGTCAGCGTCCCCCCCCGAGCCGAGCACCGCATTTACGACGACCCTCAGTCGCCGCTGGCTATGTATGGCCTGTGCGTCATGCCGGCACTCTGGACCGCCTATCCGCGACTGACCACCGATCTGCCGGCGGGCACCATTGCCGTGCGTCCCCACGCCGAAGCCCGGCTGCGGGAAGACTACCGCCGGATTCTCTTTGAGCAGTCGCGCGGTGGACCCGTCAATGGACTCAAAATTCAAGGTTTGACACTGCTCTTGTTGGAAGAAGCCACTCGCCAGCGAAAACTGCACGAAGCAGCCGGTAGCGCCTCCAACTATCGGCAGGTCATTCGCGACTACATCACGCATCTGTCCGAATCATTTTTCGAGCACTCCACCATCGACGCCGTCGCGGATGAACTGGGGATCAGCCGGCGCCGGTTCACCACGCTGTTCCGCGAAGAAGCGGGCGAAAGCTGGTCTCGCTTCATCGAACAGCGGCGCACCGAACACGCCGACTTGCTGCTGACAACCACCGATCGCACAGTGGAATCCATCGCGTTTGAGTGCGGCTACGAAGACGTGTCCGTGTTCTACCGCGCCTTCCGCCGCCGGTTTGGTGTCCCACCTTCGACCCGACGCCCCGCCACCAATCACCGTGATCGACGCCCGCTGCCGCCGGAATAGACTTTCGCCGCTTCGCGCCACAGCTCCGCTGGTTTCCCGTGCAGTAGCCATCGTTCTGCAGACATGGCACACTGAATCGCATTCCCTCCCCGACTCGCGACCCGGTCCGCGAGTCAACCTGTCCAGCCCCCTGCCAGCGGAAGCACTCCCTTGAAATATCACTCGGCAGCCAAGGCCAAACCGCGGACATTGACTCGCGCCATGCTGTTGCCGCTGATCATGCTGGGACCCGGTGGATGGCTGGCGAATGGTTCGCAAGCACTCGCGCAACGGCAGATGGAACATCTTGATCGCGGTATCGTGGCCCTGCGCCAGCCTGATGACAGCGTGTTTGTGAGCTGGCGACTGCTGGGCACTGAACCCCGCGATTTGCCCTTTCAAGTCTTTCGCCAGACAGCCAACGGCGAACCGCAGCCGCTGGCCGCCGAGCCCCTCTCCGGGCCCACCCACTTTGTCGATCG
>JBGSIP010000547.1:0-4342 GCA_041742495.1 Planctomycetaceae bacterium | reverse complement strand
CTGGGCGATCGCGAGACGGCTCGCAAATTCTGGGCGCTCACGCTCCTGGTCGCGCCGCGGCCGTGGCCGGCAAAGTGGGAACCGGAGGCCTTAACGATCGAGAAAAACCTGTCACAATAGACGCTGTCACGTCTGCGGTGGTACCCGCCCTTGGGTGCACCCCGTGCGACCCCCTGACACGCCTTGCTCACGCGCCCCTTTGCCGAAAGTCTCCCGTGTCGACGCCTGCCGCTGCGCTGCGCAGCCACCTGCGACAAATTTCCGTCCTCAACTCCTGCGGTAGCGTGCTCTCGTGGGATGAGCAGACATTTCTCCCCCCGGGGGGAGCGCAGTTGCGCTCGGAACAACTGAGCCTGCTCGCCGGGCTCGTCCACGAGCGCGCTACGTCCCCGCAGTTGCAGGATCTCATCAGCGCCGCTGCAGAGTCACTGGATTGCCCAACCGATGCACGCGATGCCGTGCTGGTCCGCGAGGCGCAGCGCAACTTCGACAAAGCCACCCGCCTGCCTCGTCGGCTGGTGGAAGAACTCTCGCGCGTGACCACGCTCTCGCAACAGGCCTGGGTGCAGGCCCGGCAGCAGAGCAGCTTCTCCCAGTTTGAACCGTGGCTGCAGCAGATTGTGGCGCTCAAACAGGAACAGGCCGACTGTCTTGCGCCGCCTTCCGGGGTGCGCTATGACGCGCTGCTTGACGACTACGAACCGGATGCCAGTTCCGAACAGATCGCCGCCGTCTTTACGGCGCTGCGTCCACCGCTGGTCGAACTGGTCTCACGTTTGACGGCGGCTCCGCATCGCCCGAGTCGCGAGCTGATCACGCGGCACTTTCCAGCCGCCGCACAGGAACAGTTCTGCCGGCTGGCGGCGGAACGCATTGGCTTTTCTTTTGAACATGGTCGCCTGGACGTTGCCGCGCATCCCTTCTGTTCTGGCGTGGGGCCGGGCGATTGCCGCCTGACCACGCGCTATGACGAGCACTATTTCCCGATGGCCTTCTTTGGCACACTGCACGAAGCGGGCCACGGCATTTACGAACAGGGGCTCCCCGCGGACGATTTTGGGACCGGACCCGGCGAGGCGGTTTCTCTGGGCATTCATGAATCCCAGTCGCGGTTGTGGGAAAACCTGGTCGGCCGCAGCCGCAGTTTCTGGGACCACTTTTTGCCCACAGCCCGGCAGATGTTTCCCGCGGCGCTGGCTCAAACGGAAGTCAGCGATTTCTATCGGGCCATCAACACCGTGCAGCCGTCATTCATCCGCGTCGAGGCCGACGAAGTCACGTACAACCTGCACGTCATGTTGCGTTTCGATCTGGAACGCGCGCTCATCGCCGGCGATCTGGTGCCCGCGGACGTCCCCGGCGCATGGAACGAAACTTTCGTGGCGTACTTCGGGCTGACACCTCCGGACGACGCCCAGGGTTGCCTGCAGGATGTGCATTGGTCAGCCGGTCTGATGGGCTACTTCCCCACCTATGCGTTGGGGAACATGTACGCGTCGCAACTGTTTGAGGCCGCGGAAGCGCAACTCGGTGATCTGCATGCCCAGTTTCATAAGGGAAAGTTCGAGCCGCTGAAGACATGGCTCAATACGCAGATTCACCAGCGTGGAAAAACATATCCTGCCGCGCAACTCATTGAGGTCATCACTGGACAGCCACTGTCGGCCGAACCCCTGCTGCGCCACTTGCGCCGCAAGTTCCTGCCGATTTACAACCTCACGTGACCAACCCCAATCACTCGTCCTGCGAATTCGTCGCTCAATGCCCAGGCGGACAACTGACTTTGGGCGTAGCGTGCGTTATCACTTCCTGGAGGCTGCGGGGGGAGCGGCCGCCTGAGTGGGGGTCGGGCTGCCGCCGAGGGTCTGCAGGTAGGCGTACAGATCTGCCAGTTGCGCATCAGTGAGGCCATCGAGCAGTCCGCCCGGCATGATCGAGTTCGCCAGTTTGCTCCGTCCGGCAATCTGCGGGGTGTCGATCCGGAAGGTCTGGTTGAGGGCATTTCTCAGCAGCAGGCCGTCAACCGCTTCGTACACAATCAGCCCGCTGTACGACTTGCCCTCTTCCGTCACGACCAGTTCGGTTTGATACCGCGGCGAGACGTCTCGGTTCGGATCGACGATTGCCGTAAACAGATCGCGTTTCGAGAAGCGGGCGGCAACTCCGCTGAGGCTGGGGCCCAGCGCGGACGCCCCCTGATGACATTGCAGGCAGGAACGCTGTGCAAACAGCACCTCACCCCGCTCTGCCACTCCCGCCGTCCAGTCAATGCGGTCCACGCGATTGAGAGTTGCGAGCACTTGTGTCGCCGCTGCAGAGGTTTCGCCACCGGACACATCGGGATACCGATCCTTGAACCACGCCGACCACGCCGAGATGGCAGTCGTTTGAGGCACATAACCGGCCACACCGTGCACAAAGCCATGCTCTTTGCCGGTGCTGCGTTCCAGCAACTGCATGATTTGATCGCGAACAGCGTATTCCTGCGGACTGCCATTGAGTCGTCGCACCGCCGCCAGCAGTGTGGCCAGTTCTTTCGGATTGCGGGTCGACGACAACTCAGCGAGTGCCGCGGCTGAGGCTTCGATCACTTCAATCTGCGAGGCCCCCAGCCCATCCAGATACAGCGAGCGATCGACTTCCAGCGGCGTCTGAGACAGTGCCACCAGCACGGCGGATCTCAGGCGATAGTCATTCACCCGTTCGCGCAACAGGTCGCGGATCTGAGGGTCTTCCGACTCGGCGATGACAAACACGACTTCCGCAGACCAGACAGCCGGATCGTCAGGCTGGGCCTGAATGCGTGAAACAAACGCGGCCAAGGCCGTTGGAAATGACTCTGCTGTCAACTCGGACAGAAACGCCACATGGCCAGGCTGGCCGAAATCGGGATGTTCGACGATGGCCTGCGGCAGGGCAGGGTCTTGCACACACAGCTCTGCATACAGTTCGCCCAGCCGCGTGGCATAGTGCAAGTCGGTGAGTCGTCCTTGAGCCGCCAGTTTGGTCTCCATGCCGACGAGCGCCGCCACAATGGCCGCGCGATGGGTGGGCAGACGTTCGATCGGGAAACAGGCGGCCACGGTCAAATAGTGCAGATCATCGGGCACCGGCGAGGTCGCTGTGATGCGGGCCAGGATGCGCGACAGCAGATCCTGATTTTGGGGTCGCACGAGAGCCAGCACGCGAGCCAGATCGTAGTCGAGGTCCGCATCGCCAGTGGGAAACAGGTTGGCCAGGCGCGCCCGATAGGGGTCGAGTTCGCGTTCAATTCGGCCGAGTTCCACACCGCTGGTGTAGTCATCAAACACGGGCGCTCGAGCACGCGTGGGGCTGACCCCTGCCAGTGTGACGGGCAGCAGTTGCAGAGCCTGTTGTTTGAGTTCACGAGGCCGATCCCCTTCGAGAATGCGGACGGCGATGTCTGCCGCATAGGGCGAGAAGCCGCCCGCCCGAGAAGCAAACGCCGTGGCCACCGTGATGGCGGCAGGCCACCCGGTCTTGACGGCGCGGGGAGCCACCCGGTCGAATGATTCGTTGCTGATGCGCAACAAGAGTCGGGCCACTGCCTGCCGGACAAATCGATCGCTGTGGCCAGCCAGCGGAATCAGCTCCGACTCAAATTCTTCCAGGTGCGAGTTCTCGGCGCGATACAGCGATTCCAGCGCGGCTCGCAAAACCAGCGGGTCGGTATCGTCCAGGAAGCGCTTCAACGTGGCGGGAGATGGCGTCTGCGGATTGGATATGCCGACCGACCACGCCGCCCGCGCACGGACCTCTCGCGCAGGGTCCTCACTGAGAATATCGGTGACATCCGGATCGAGTCCGCCGAATAGTTCGGTGGCAATTTCAATCGCTCGCAGACGCTGCGTGGTTGCGCGCTGATCATTGAGCATCGCCTGCAGAAACGGCTCCACGCCCAGTTGCAAGGCCCGCGGAATCCATTGGCTGCGCGACCAACCCGACAAGGGCTGCGGTGCACTGAGGCACGCCAGCAACGCATCGTCGGAAGTCGACGGTCGCTGATCCGGCAAACCCGCCGTGGGGGTTGTTGATTCCGATGGCGGACTGTCCGCGTCTGCGGGGGAGGGTGTTTCTGCGTGTGGAGCAGCGGGGGTGCGGGGACGCTCGGGTGCAGCCAAATCGGGCACCATGATCACGGGAGTTGGCGGCACGGTCGCTGGTTCTTCCGCGATGATCAGCGGCACCGCTTGCGGGACGACGTCAGGTTTGGTCACCCAGCCTGCATCGGGCAGCGGATTGACGGGGGGCTCGTTGACCAGCGACTGAACAAACACCGCCGAGGCAGGCATCACGCCCTGGTCCATGATCGGCACCCGCA
>JBGSIP010000546.1:0-4029 GCA_041742495.1 Planctomycetaceae bacterium | reverse complement strand
GCCCCGGCGATTCAGGTGGCGGGTTCGCTGGTGGCGGACGTGGCGGCTGGCTCTGGAGCCAACGCCGCGAACTCTGTCGGAGGAGCGTCGCGACGGCGCGTGAATCAAGTCACCGTCATCGGCGTCGACGAGCGTGGCTGGGCGTTGTTGAAGGGACAAGGCCCAGTTCCGGGCGAGGCAGAGATCGTTCTGAACCAGCGGACGGCGGCCGAACTGGGGGTGATTCCCGGGAGTGCGGTGACGTTGTTTCTGGAGATTCCCTCGAATGTGCCGCGCGATAGCCTGCTGGGAGAGCGTGACGAAACGACCGAGGTGATTTCGCTCACCACCAGCGCCATACTGGCGGACGACGATGGCCCGGCGCGGTTTTCGTTACAGGCGAACCAGCGGCGTCCACTGCTGGCTTACGTGCGGCTCTCTTTTTTGCAGCAGCGTCTCGGACTGGCTGCCACGCGCCCCACTCGTCGACGACCGCTGGAAAAACCGGCCCGCGTGAACCTGTTGTTGCAAGGCGCGGCCGCGACTGGCGTCGCGCCGTCGGTCGATGTGGCGGCTCAGGAACGGGGCTCAGCACACTTGGCGGCGGCTGTCACCTGGACGGATCTGGGCCTGCGATTTGTCACCAGCGACAACGGAGAGACGGTCTCCGTGGAAAGCGAAGGCCTGATTATTGAGCGGGCGATGGGAGAAGCGATTCTGGCTGCCGCGGCGGCCAAGGGTTGGCAGACTTCCGCGACGCTCTCTTATCTGGCCAACGAAATTTGGAATCCGCGGGATGCCGAGCGTTACTCGGCTTACTCGGTCGTGACGGGAGTTCAACAACCCGCTGTGGCTCCGTTTGGCCCGTTTGTGGATAGCGCCGGGGAGCCTCTGCCAGCGATCGACCCGGGGCGCGTGCTGATCAATGACTGGCTGGCGGAAGATCTGGGTGTCGGCGTGGGAGATGCCATCCACCTGACGTTCAACGAAATCCAGGCGCGAGGCGATTTGCGGGAACGCGAAGTTGAACGCATCATTCAGGCGATTGTGCCCACGGCCAGTGGTCCTGCCGGTGATCGGCAACTGACGCCCACGGTGGAGGGCTTTACGACGGTCGACAAGTTTGCGGACCTCGATCAACCCTTTCCCATGAAACTGGATCGGGTCACCAATCGGGATGACCTGTATTGGGACGACTATCGCGCGCTGCCCAAGCTGTTGTTCAATCTGCAGGATGCCCAGGATGTGTTTGGCGGCCGTTTTGGGGATTTGACGACGATTCGTGTCGTCGTCCCGGCGGGCATGTCGGCCGACGCGGTCCCGGCGGAATTGCTGGGAGCATTTCGTGAGACGATGGACCTTGATCGTGTGGGGTTGCGTTACGACGCGGTCCTGCTGCGCGGATGGCAGGCGGCGAGTGGCACGACAGACTTCAGCGGGCTGTTTCTGGGCTTCAGCCTGTTCTTGATTTTGGCCGCGGTGGTGCTCGTCGGCTTGCTGATGCAGTTGACCATCGAACAGCGGACTGCGGAATGGGGCCTACTCACAGCGATTGGGTGTTCGCCGGGCCAAGTCCGTCGCGCTGTAGGCTGGCAGATGGCGATGCTGGCGGCGGCGGGGGCTGCCGTGGGGGTCGGAGGCGGCGTGGTGTACGCTGCTGCGGTGTTGCAGGCGCTGACCACCCGGTGGGTCGGCGCAGTGGGCACGACCGATCTCACGCTGCATATCAATCCCGCCAGTCTGGTGGTGGGGTTTGTCATCACGTTGATCGCAGCGGCGGCAGGCATGGCGCCCAGTTGGTGGGGGATTGCCAAATTGCCTGTCCGGCAACTGCTGGCGGGTGCGCAGGCAGTCCGCAATCAGCGACGAGTGGAGCAGCGCATGCGGGGACGATCCGGCTATCTGCTGCTGCTGATTGCCGGAGGCCTGGTTGTGGCGGGAACCGCTGGTGGAATTCCGGCGGGGCAGGCGTTTGGCGGTTTGAGCTGGGAAGTGTTGGTTTTCTTTGTCAGCGGCCTGCTCTTGCTGATGGGAGCGTTACTTGTTGCGCGCGCCGCGTTGCTGTCGGCTCGGCGGAGGGACGTCCGCGGGATGTCACTGACAGGGCTCGGCGTGCAGCAGGCATCGCGCAACGCGTCCCGGTCGCTGGCTACCCTGGCGATGTTGGCGATGGCCACGTTCCTTGTTGTGGCGGTGTCACTGGGACGCTATGACCCCGCGGCTCTGGAACCGGCTCGACAATCGGGGAATGGTGGTTTTCGGCTGCTGGCGGAGAGCACGCGACCGGTGCTGTACGATTGGCAAACGGCCACCGGGCGAACCGGTCTGGGAATGGATTTCACTCCGTCGCAGGTCGCGGTGCTCGAACGTGCCGAAACGCTGGGCTTCCGCGTGCGGCGGGGCGATGACGCCAGTTGTCTCAATTTGTATCGCAGTGAATTGCCGACAATTCTGGGCGTCCCGCAGAAACTGATTGCCCGCGGCGGATTTGCCTTTGCCGATACGCCGGGCAACAACCCGTGGGAGTTATTGAACAACCCCACTGACGAGGGCATTCCGGTGCTGGGAGATATGAACACGTTGATGTTCAGTCTGCACAAGCCGATCGGGTCGGCGCTCGAATTGCCGGTCTCGGCCGTGGGAGCTGTCGATTTGCAAGTGGTAGGGATGTTGTCGGGAAGCATCTTTCAGGGGGTGCTGCTGATGTCCGAGCGGAACTTCAAACAGTTGTTCCCCGACGTGGCTGGCTACTCTTACTTTTTGCTGGATGTCGCGGCGGAGGACAGCGAACTGCTGACCAACGTGCTGGAATCACGGCTGGAGGACTATGGCCTGGACGTCACGCCGATTGGCACGCGGCTGCGAGACTTTCTGGCTGTGCAGAACACCTATCTGGCAACGTTTCAAGCCTTGGGGGGCTTGGGACTGTTGCTGGGAACTGTGGGCCTGACGGTGGTCATGTTGCGCAACGTCGTTGAACGGCGCGCAGAACTGGCGCTGTTGCGCGCTGTGGGGGTCACTCCCCAGAGAGTGATGCTGCTGGTCCTGGTGGAGAACTCGCTGTTGCTGGTGGCAGGGCTGGGCATTGGCACTGCGGCTGCTCTGCTGGCCATGCTGCCGCACTTATTGTCTCAGGCGGGTCAGCCGCCGTGGGCTTCGATCGCGGGTCTGTTGCTGGTCATTTTTTCGGTGGGATCGCTGGCGGCAATTCTCGCAGCGCGCGTGGCCGTGCGCGGGTCGGTGTTGGCCGGTCTACGCAGTGAGTGAAGACGCCCGGGACGCGCGGGAGTCCGCTGTGGCGTCTGGAGATCGCGCCTGGTGGTCGCCGAAGAGGAACCACAACCCGATGCGGCGCGGCCAGACACCGGACGTCGCAGCGGTACTGAGCTGGCGGTTCAATTCTGTGGCGGTGCTGGAGCAGTGGACGGGGGCTGTCTACAATCTGCGGCGTTTGGTCGGCTGCTCATCTCGCGGGATGTCCGAGGTCGACTTGTCGAAGATCGAATCACGAAAGCTCGCTGGAATGAAATTCATGTTTTGGCCAATCCTGTTTGCCGTTCTGACAGCCATCTGCTGGGGTACCTATGGACCTGCACTGGGACATGCCCGCAGCAGCGCGATTCCGCCGCTGTGGTCGGGATTCAAGCCTTATCTGTTCATTGGGCTGGCTTACCTGGTGTGGGGCTGCCTGGGCGGGGCGCTGGGCATGATCTGGCGGAAGGATACGTTCAGCTTTGTGGGAGAGCATGCCGCGGCGATGAACTGGGGCTTTCTCGCGGGCTCACTCGGGGCGATTGGCGCGCTGTTCCTGACGCTCGCGATGACCAGCGGTGGCAAACCGGTGTTTGTGATGCCGATAGTGTTTGGCGGAGCCGTCTCTGTGACCGCGCTCACCAGCGCGTTTGAGTTGCGCGGAGCGGGACTGGATCGTCCCATGTTGTGGCTGGGCATGCTGCTGGTGGCGATTGGCATTGTGCTGGTCGCCCGCAACACCCCGCACGCCACCCCCGGACATGGGGCGAAACCCACGGCGACGGCTGCTCCGGCAGC
>JBGSIP010000545.1:0-3742 GCA_041742495.1 Planctomycetaceae bacterium | reverse complement strand
GCCCGCCGGGCAGCCCATGAGACCCCAGGTCAAGCGGCGCGGCCGGAAACACGAACAGTGTGGTTCGCGCGAGCACACTGTCCAGTTCTGCCAGTTCTTCGGCGATGCCCACCAGATCGTTGGCCGGAGCTCCAAACCCGTGGCAGAGAATCACAGCGCGCGTCGGTCGGAAGTCGGGCGAGGATTCGTGCACAAGCGTGCATGCCAGTCCGCCCAAGGTGGTCCGGTCGGTATCCAGTTCAAACATCGGAGGCTCATGGGGTTGTCACTCTGGGTCAGCGCGGGGACAACGCCACGCGGACCCTGGAGGAGATCGTTCACCCCGGCAGTTTAACGGGCGAGCGCACCGGCGGCACGTGTGATTGCTGTAGGTCCAGGCTGTTCAGCAGGCGCTAGTGACTGCTGCCCTTTTTGGGGAGGGCGACTGCGTACAGCATGGTGACCGAGCCGATCGACATCAGCGAGAAAGCGCCCCAGTCCGGGCAGCGGAAGACGTGCTTTTTGTCGGCGTCAATGGAGGTGAGCAGACGCTTGAGGGACAGTTTCTCGGCGTCTTCGGGCTTCTGTTCGACCTTCAGCACGATGCGGTCAATGGCAAGAAACGCGCCGCCCCACAGGGCAACGAACATTCCAAACGCAAAGAACCCCGAGCGAAGCATGGCGAAACCGCTGGTGCAGGAATGGGCGAGTTGCGACCGGCGATCTGGCCGGGCAACGTCCTCGGACGCAACGCGTGAGCCGCGTCGTCATCTTCGTCGGTCCCGCGCAGCGATTCGCTGTAGCCGGGTGGGGCGTTCGGCGGGACTGCCGCCGAATTGGGGGCGACCGGGCAGGTCGTAGGGGTTCTGTGGAGCACCCCGGGCGGTTGCCACCGTGTGCATCGTGACGATTGTGCGGGTCCGTCAGAGAGGGCATCGCTGGCGCGGCCTGACGATTCAAAGTGGCGGCGCCGTCCAACTGTCGGTGACCTAGGTTTCAGGAGTGGGAACTGCTGCGCGGATGCAGTGGCGGTTTCACGGTCCCCTGTTGGAATGCGATTCGGGAGAATGGTCGGATGACAGACTGGACGGCGATCCGCCGAGCCTATCTGCCCGAGCTGGGCGCATCACCGCTCCCGCCGCAGATCGAACTCCCGATTTTTCCGCGGGTGGTTGGGGAGTTTCTGCGTCGCGCGGACGATCCCAACAGCGACTTGAAATCGGTCTCTCGCGTGATCGAGACCGATTCCAACCTGACGTGCGAACTGCTGCGGCATGTGAACTCGGCATCGCTGGGTCGTCGGTTTAAAGCGGCGTCGGTGCAACAGGCGATTTCCACGCTGGGGTTGCGGCGGAGCAAGTTGTTTCTGATGACGGCTGCCGTACAGAGTTCGCTGCGGGGCATTCGGTCGGAACTGCTGGATTTGAACGACTTCTGGGCCGCCAATCTGGAGCGTGGCGTCTTTGCGCGGGAAATTGCCTTGCGAGTCGGTGGCGATCCGGACGTGGCGTATACCGGCGCGATGTTGCAGGACTTCTTGCTGCCCGTGATGTCGGACCGGCACATTGAGCTGTATCGACAATACATGAAAGAGCGCAACCTGCGTTCGCCCGACCTGGTGCAATTTGAGAGGGCCCGGTTCAGTTGCGATCACGCGGCTTTGGCGGCGGCGTGCCTGCTGAAGTGGGAATTCCCCGATGAGCTGGTCTGCGCGGTTCTGTTGCACCACATGAGTGAAGAAGCCCTGCATGAGGCGGGGTTGGAAGAAACATCCATCTATGGGGTCACGGCGTCGGCACTCCTGCCCGATCCTTTGGGCCAGCAAAACAACGGGCTGGGCCGGCTGCTGCAGCGCGATCAAAGCTGTCGCAAGTTCGATCTGTTTGAAGTGGCTGAAGTGGTCGATCGCCAGATGAGCGAACTGGCGGGCATGTATGGCAACCGTGCTCCGCTGCTGGATCGACTGGAACAGCATGTCGCCGCGCACTTGAGCCAGATGCATCAAGATGCCATGTCGCTGGGTCGCCGCGTGGGTCAGTACACGCTGGAAGAGAAGCTCGGTGAGGGGGCGATGGGGGTGGTGTATCGGGCGCGGCATGACATGCTGCGTCGGCCCACGGCTGTCAAGCTGCTGCATGCCAAATCGATGACGGCCGACAGCGCCCGGCTGTTCGAGCAGGAAGTGCAACTGACGAGCGAACTCGAACATCCGAATACGATCAGCATTTATGACTACGGCCTCACTCCCGAGGGGCTGTTCTACTACGCGATGGAATACCTGGAAGGGATGGACCTGCGGCAACTGGTTCAGTTGTATGGTCCCATGCCGGGCGGTCGCGTGACGCGGATTCTGGCGCAAGTGGCGTCTGCTTTGAGTGAAGCCCATGGCCGAGGGCTGGTGCACCGCGATATCAAGCCGGAGAACATTTTCATTGGCCGTCGCGCGGGTCGCGGGGACGCCGTGAAGGTGCTCGATTTTGGGCTAGTGCGGCACCTGAACAGTCAGGGGCCCAAAGTGCACGAAAATGGGCTCACGGGAACTCCCGCCTATCTGGCCCCTGAGGCCATCGAGAATCCTCAGTCGGTCGATCAGCGGGCCGATCTGTATTCGCTGGCCGCGGTGGGATACTTCCTGCTGACGGGCAAAACGGTGTTCACAGGGAACAGCATCATCGACCTGTGTTTGCAGCAGGTGACCGCTGCCCCTCCCAAGCCCAGCGCACGGTTGGGCGCACCGGTGGATGCGGGGCTCGAGGCGATCATCATGCAGTGCCTGCGCAAGGCCCCCGCCGATCGACCGGCGGATGCCCAGCGTCTCCAGTTGCTGCTGGGTGCCCTGCCCGTCCTGACGACCTGGTCGGATGCGGATGCCGATGCCTGGTGGTCGCATCACGAAAAGCTGCGGGAACAGGGCGAACTCGCTGTAGCTGCGGCTGCACCGAATGAGTACGATGCGACCCTTGTCGGGGCCAGTCTTAACGGCCAATAAAGCGTTGCGGGTCGAACTTCCCCGCGACCACAGGGAAGGATTCCGCGATGGGCTTGCGGTCGCTGCGATGCCTGTTCTGGGCGGCGTGTCTGCTGCTGTTTCTGGTGGGAAACGGAACCATCACCGGCTGCTGGACGGATGTGGACATCACCCGTCAGCGGGCCGCTCGCCGTCATTTCATGAAACTGGATGGTCAGTTTCACGAGCCTGACAATGCTGCAGGAACGCCGTGGACGCTGTCGCTGTCTGGCACCAAGGTCACAGATGCCGATCTTGCTCAACTGGCCTCGCTGACGTTCCTTGAATCGCTGCTGGTCGATTCCACTCCCCTGACTGATGGTGCCTTTGAGCATCTCGCCGTGCTGGAGGGGCTGCGGCAGTTGGATCTGTCCGACACCGACATCACCGATCGCGGCGCGGAGCCGCTGGTTCAATGCCGCTACCTGCGCTGGTTGAATGTCTCCCACACCCGTTGGGGAGATGATGGTGCGGCGATCGTGGTTCGATTTCCCGAGCTGACGTGGTTTGCCGCCAATGCAACCTCTGTGACTGATGCTTCGTGTCCGCTGCTGGCCACTGCCGCTTCGCTGCAGTCCTTGTGGCTGAACGACACGTCGCTCAGTGATGAGGGCATTGTGGCGCTGGCCCAACTGCCGCTGCTGGAGGAACTGCTGATCCAGCGGTCGCGCGTCACCGTGACCGGGGCGGCTGCCTTGGCCAAGTGTCGCCGGCTGGTGACGCTGGACTTGCTGTGGAGCAGCACGTTCGATGACG
>JBGSIP010000544.1:0-5659 GCA_041742495.1 Planctomycetaceae bacterium | reverse complement strand
TCAGCCGGAGTGCGGCAGACTGGAAATTGCGGCCACAACAGCGCGAGCAGTTCGGCGGTCAACGACAGGGACCGCATCGCCAAGGCATGGGCTGTCTCTTCACCCAGTCCGAAGCAGCGATCCCAGTCCCGCACGGCATCGGCGGCGGCACCCCCACCCGCGAGCAGCAGCGGAGGGGCCGGCAGCGACTGGAACAGCCTGCGCAGCCTGGGAACCAGATCGGGCAAATCAAGCAGGCTCCCCCCGACTTTCACAATGACGGCCGTCGTGGCCATCGCGGCACCCTCAATCAATCAGCTTGTTGATGGGAAACTCGACGATTCCCGTGGCGCCGTGGGCGCGCAAGGCAGGAATGATGGAGCGGACCACGGATTCATCAATGATCGTATTGATGGCCACCCAGTCTGGATCGGAGAGAGACGAAACCGTTGGCTGCTGCAGGGCGGGCAGCCCGCCAAGCACATGTTCGAGGTCCGATCGGCGCACATTCATCATCAGGCCGACTTTTCCCTCTGCTGCCAGACAGGACTGCAGCATGAGCGCCATGTTGTCGAGCTTGCTGCGTTTCCATTCGTCGGCCGCGGCGGCCTTGTTGGCAATCAGCCGGGTCGTGCTCTGCAGCACTTCATCCACAATCCGCAAATCGTTGGCGCGGAGCGATGAGCCGGTCTCGGTCACTTCGACAATGGCATCGGCGAGCCGCGGCGGCTTGACCTCGGTGGCCCCCCACGAGAACTCGACCTCAGCCTCGACTCCATGCCGCGCCAGATACTGCCGCGTGAGTCCGACCGCTTCGGTTGCGATGCGTTTTCCAGCTAGATCGTGCACCGTCTGGATGGGCGACGTCTCCGGCACACAGAGCACCCACCGGACTGGCCGCCGGCTGACTTTGGAGAACAGGAGCTCGCAGATCTCGACGACATCCGCGTTGGTTTCCAGCACCCAGTCGTAGCCAGTAATACCAGCGTCAAGAATGCCCTGCTCGACGTAGCGGGCCATTTCCTGTGCGCGAATGAGCAGGCATTCAATTTCGGGGTCGTCGATCGTGGGATAGTACGATCGCGATGCGAACTTGATGGTGTAGCCCGCTTTTTTGAACAGTTCGGACGTTGCTTCCTGCAGGCTGCCTGCCGGAATGCCCAGTTTCAGCACGCGTTGACTCATCTGCCCGCCACATCTGTCAGAACGACCACAGTCACCCGCAGGGACCGCATGCGAATGAGCCACGCACGATCCCGGAACGGCCCCTCTTCTAACAGGTCTTTCGGGCCAAATCCACACTCGGCGACGAGGTGTGACGATCTGGTTTGGCAGGAGGCCGCGCGCAGCCATGACCGGGCCTCGTCACCGGCTTAACCGGAGGACTTGCCGCGGCCACGGGAGGATGCTTTCCCGCCCCCCTGCCGTCTGCGGCCCTGCCGACCCCCTCGTTTGGTCCCCTGACTGGCAGATCCGTCGTTGACGCTGACCTCCTGCCCCAACCGGCCCTTGAGTTGCAAAATGCGGTCGCGCAGGCGGGCCGCCCGCTCAAATTCCAGATTCTCCGCCGCGGCCAGCATTTCCGCTTCGAGTTCCTGCAGATATTCCTGAGTGACGAATTGCGTGGCAGAACCGACACCAGCGGCCTGCTGCACAATCTGCCGGGCTTCGATTTCGTCTTCAATCCCGCGCTTAATGGCTTTGCGGATGGTCTCCGGAGTGATGCCGTGAGCGGCGTTATACGCCAATTGGCGCTCCCGCCGTCGGTTGGTTTCGTCGATGGCCTGCTGCATGCTCTGGGTGACGGTGTCGGCGTACAGAATGACTTCGGCATTGACGTTGCGTGCCGAGCGGCCAATGGTCTGAATCAGACTGGTGGCGCTGCGCAAGAAGCCCTCTTTGTCCGCATCGAGAATGGCCACCAGCGACACTTCCGGCAGGTCGAGCCCTTCGCGCAACAGGTTCACGCCGATGAGGGCATCGAACTTGTGCTCGCGCAACTCGCGCAACAGTTCCACCCGCTCGATGGCATCCAGTTCGGAGTGCAGCCATTCGCAGCGAACGCCCTCCTCCTTGAGGTAATTGGTGAGGTCTTCGGACAGGCGTTTGGTGAGCGTGGTGACCAGCGTCCGCTCGTGGCGTTCTGCGCGGAGGAGGATCTCCTGTTTGAGATGCGGCACTTGTCCGCGGGCCGACTCGATCCGAATCACGGGGTCCACCAGCCCCGTTGGTCGAATGACCTGTTCGACCACTTCTCCCTCCACAGCCTGGAGTTCCCAATCGGCCGGGGTGGCGGACACGAAAATGGCCTGATTCCGCCGCGCGTTCCATTCGTCAAATGTCAGCGGCCGATTGTCGATGGCCATCGGCAGGCGGAACCCGTGCTCGACGAGCGTTTTCTTGCGGGCATAGTCCCCCACGTGCATCGCCCGCACCTGTGGCAACGTGGCGTGCGATTCGTCGACAAACATCAGAAAATCGTCGGGGAAAAAATCATACAGTGTGTACGGCGCTTCTCCCGGCTTGCGGCGGGCCAGGGCACGGCTGTAGTTCTCGATGCCCGGACAAAAACCGGCTTCACGCAACAATTCCAGATCGTGTCGCGTGCGGGCGGCCAGACGCTGTGCCTCCAGCAGCTTGCCCTCGGCCTGAAACTTGGCCAATTGAGCGTGCAATTCATCCTCAATTTCCGTCAGCGCTTCATTGATTCGGCTTTGCGGCAGGACAAAGTGCTTGGCCGGATAAATGTAGGCATCCTTGAGCGATTTGGTCTGCTCGTCCGAAGTGGGATGGATGATGGAGAGAGCTTCGATATCATCCCCCCAGAACTCAATTCGATACGCGAATTCCTCGTAAGCCGGCCAGATTTCGACCACATCACCCCGCACGCGGAACTTTCCCCGCGAGAGTTCGTAGTCGTTGCGGTCGTATTGAATGTCGATGAGCTTGAGCAGCAACTGGTCGCGATCCAGCGCGTCACCGACGCGCAACGGGACCATCATTTCCAGGTAGTCCTTGGGCGACCCCAGGCCATAGATGCACGACACGCTGGCCACCACGATCACATCGCGTCGGCTCACCAGGGCACTCGTGGCCAGCAGCCGCAGGCGATCGATCTCCTGATTGATCGACGAGTCCTTCTCGATGTAGATATCCCGCTGCGGGATGTAGGCTTCAGGCTGGTAGTAGTCGTAGTAGCTGACGAAGTAGGAGACCGCGTTTTGTGGGAAGAACTCGCGAAACTCGGCGTACAATTGGGCCGCCAGCGTTTTGTTGTGCGACAGAATCAGCGTCGGGCGCTGCAACTGCTGGATCACATTCGCCATGGTGAAGGTCTTGCCGGAACCGGTCACTCCCAGCAGCACCTGTTCCCGCTTTCCGGCTTGCAGCCCGCGGACCAGTTGCTCGATGGCGCGCGGTTGATCGCCACCGGGCTGAAATTCGCTCTGTAACTGAAACTGCGGCATCCGCTCCTCCAGCCATTGTCAATTTTCGCTCGGATGAGCCGCCCCGCACCCGTCGGGGACGTCCTTGGCCCGCTGCGGCTGGGAATGACGGATGCTCCCGCCAGACCCTCCGATATCAGTCGCCATCCCGCCTGTCGGGTCGCCGGCGAGGAATTCTGCAAGGTGCTTCATGCATGCGACTTACGTGCACCAGCCACCTGCCGTCGCGGCGGATTCCGCCATGTCGAATCGTCGCGGTGCTGAAATCGGCCCGCCGGCAGGAGCCCCCCGGGGGGATCTGGCCCAGCGTCGGAGCCGGGGTCAGTTTAGCAGATGCGGTTGGGTGGAATTCATGATCCGCAATTGAATTCGCTGATTCGATCCGGCAAGATTTCCCCGCCGGAAGGGAAAACCTGCAGCCGCTGGGGAGATGCTCGTGCCTGCTTGGATCGATTGGGCCAACGAGTCGCTCGGTTGCGGAACTCGCCGATCCTGGGCTGTGACGCCCAAGTCGTGGACTTGGGCGTTGATTTGTGCGTATCAGCCGGACTGATGTCGGCGCGAAATTGAATCGCTCGATGTTTTGCGGCCGGCCCGGCTTGCCTTGAATTGGTCTGTGTATGTCCCGTGGCGATCCCTGGACTTTTCGTCCTCCGAGCGGAATCTCGCGCGAGAAGTCGACGTCGCGCGCTCACGAGACTCCGGCCAGGCCGCTGGATTCGCGTTCCGGAACGATCAAGCCAGTCGCCAAGGAATTGGGCCAGGATTCCCGCCTGGTCCGTCAGAAGAAGTTGGGAGAATTCGTGCTGGATCGGCTGCTCGGCTCCGGAGCGGCCGGGGCCGTCTACCTGGCAGAGCAACAAAGCCTGGGGCGACTGTGCGCGGTCAAAGTGTTGAACCGCACTTATTCCGCCCGACCCGACTTCGTAGCGAGGTTTCAGCGAGAAGCCCGCGCTATGGCGCGGATGGATCATCCCAATGTGCTGCGCGTCTACGCCGTCGGCGAGGAACATGGACTGCATTACTGTGCCACGGAGTACGTGGATGGCAAATCATTGACCGAATGGATGAACTCCATCGGCCGGTTCGTCATGCCGGATGTGTTGCGGATCGCGGGGCTGATCGCTCTGGGGCTTGAACACGCGCACGAGAGCAAGCTCGTACATCGTGACGTCAAGCCCGAGAACGTGCTCATTTCTCACCGTGGTGATCTGAAAGTTGCTGACTTCGGGCTGGTGAAGCTCACCGATGAGAACGTCTCCATGACCTTGGCGGGGATTGGCATGGGAACGCCGCTGTTCATGGCTCCCGAGCAGGCCCGCCAGGCTGCCGATGTCGATCTCCGCAGTGACATCTATTCCGTGGGAAGCATCATCTACACGATGGCCACCGGTGTGGTTCCGTTCCGCGGCAAGTCCACGGTGGACATCATTTTGGCGAAGGAACGGGGGCAATACCCGTTGGCTTCCGAGGTTGCGCCGCACGTGCCGCGCGAGCTCGACGCCGTGATTGCCCGCTGCCTCGCTCGAAATCCCGCGGATCGATTTCAAAGCTGTGCGGAACTCATTGTGGCCTTGCAGTTGTTATCCCCGATTCCGGATCGGCTGACGTTTGCGGCCACAAAATCTTCGTCCAGTTCCCTGTCGCTGGGTGAGCAGAGCGCGATGGCGGTGCTGGCCACGGCCAAGACCGTGCTCCCGATACACGACTTGACTCACCCGGTCCCGCCTGTCCCCGCTGCGAACGATGCGGCGGCACTGGATCCTCAGGCCTCCGACACGTGCTGGTACGTGCGTTGCAAACTCAAAGGAGAGACCGTCGCACGTGTGCATCAGGTGGACACACAACTGCTGATCAAAATGATTCGCAAGAATCGCATTCCCTTGCGGACACCCGTTTCCGCCACACCAGATGGTGAGTTCCTGCGGATTGACCAGATCTCGTTCTTTGAGGCTGAGACACGGGCGCTGCAGCAGCGGCTGACCGCCCCCGGCGAATCGGGGGCTGGAATTGAGCCGAACCTGCGTGACAAAGATCTGCAAGAGCCGGATTAGCTCGGCGACGCCCTGCGTCCCCCGGCGAATGCCGGAGGCGTCTGCAGTGGTGGCTGGCCACGGGCTGCCTGGTGCACTGCCGCCAAGTCAGTCTCTGCCGTGCTGCGTCGTGCGGCGCTCGGATCGAGGAACTATTCGAGCTTGGCGGCTTTCGAGAGTGCTTCGTCGCTGCCGGCGACG
>JBGSIP010000543.1:0-2980 GCA_041742495.1 Planctomycetaceae bacterium | reverse complement strand
TCGTTGCCTCCGCCACCGTATAGGAAATCAAGCTCACCGCCGCCGTACAGCAAGTCGCTGCCGTCGCCACCGTACAAGTAGCTTTCGCCACTGCCGTCATGCAGGAAGTCGTCGACCCGCGCCTGGACCAGATTCTGGTGCAGTGGGAAATGAACGGTCTGCAGACGCAAAAGCTGCAGGGCAAGCACCAGCGGTTTGTCTACGACTTCACGTTCAACGTCGAAAAGCGGGCGTTTGGCGAGTTCTACTACGAATCTCCCGACAAAGGCCGCGTTGACCTGCAACCGATGGCCGTGCCCGAAGCCCAGAAGGTCAATCCCAAGGGTCCGCGCAACGTCAGCTTTACGGTGACACCTGCCGACTCGGGCGAGTCATGGATCTGCGATGGCGAACAGGTGACCGCGATCGATCTGTCCCGCAAGGAATTTCATCGCATCGTCATTCCGCTGGAAGCTCGCGGCCAGAACATTGTGGATGGACCGCTGCCGTTTCTGTTCAACGTCAGTGCCCGCAAGCTCAAGGAACGCTACCGCCTGAAGCTGCATGACGATGCCGCTCAAGGGGGGCTGCACAATCCCGAAAAAGGGATCATCCACCTGCTGGCATATCCCTTGTGGCAACAGGATGCCGCCAGTTGGGAACGGGCGGAAGTGCTGTTGAACGCCACCACGTTCTTCCCGTTCGCGGTGAAGCTGATCCACCCGGGAGCCAATACCGAGACCGTGTATACGTTTCAGGACGTGGAACGGAACAAGCGGTCGGTGTTCAGCGCATGGAAAGACCCGTTCAAACCGAGTCTGATCGGGTTCAAGGAAATGCAATTGGAAACCGGCTCACCAGAAGAGGGCCTGCCTCCCCGCTCGGCCCAGACGCCCGCGATGCCCCCGCGCAATTGACGGCTGGTCATGGGCCGCATGCGGTTGAAGGAGCACGAAGCGACGAGTGATCAACAGCCTCGCCAACATTGGCTGGCATTGAGCATGCAGTCGTTCCTCGACCTCGCTCGTTGCCCGCCATCGTAGATCCCCGGGTGCCACGGCTGGCTTGTCCAGCCGTGAGGGGATTTGTCAGTCAGGCTGTGTCGGATGTGACCAGGGGTCGGATGTGACCAGCGTATTGGTCACCATGACGTTCGCGCACAGCCTGATCGACAGACGACAGAGCCTTGCTCCGAGACTCTGTGCCTCCGTGAGAACCAACAAGGAACGAAAGAGACGGGGCGTGCGGACTCTGCATTCAACGATGGTTTCGGGCGGCTGCTTGAATCGTGCCGTTCGCGACAGGAGATATGATCTCACGGAACCACAGAGTCACGGAGACGCATGAGGCGCGTCGCTCACTCGTCGATGGGGGGCGGACTGACTCAGCTACCCGATGGCGCGACGGCGTCAGGCAGAGCCTGACCTACTCGTTCGTCTATCGTTATGTGACAGGCATTGTCGGGGTGATGTGGGGTGCCACGGCGGGCTTCAAATCTAATTCGCGTGCGTTAGACCACGACTACTTCTTCCAGCCTTCAATACCGAGCTTTTCGGCCATGAATTCCAGCACGTAGGGATACACAAAGTAAATCCCCGCAATGACGAGCCCGACAAATGCCAGCCAGATGATCAGGCTGAGCCCGCCGACAGCTCCGTCTTTGATGCCCGCAAATTTCCGCCACACCTTTTGCCATTTGTGCTGGCGGTCGATCTTGGCAAACTTGTTGGCCAGACTGGCATTTCGCAACTTAGTCTCCTGACGCACCTTCATCTTGAGGGCTTCTTCCGAGAACAGCGGCACTTGCGCCAGTGGAAGATACTCACCCCCTTCGCGACTGGCGACCAGCGTCTGCAGCGGGATCTTGTCCCCCTTGATGGCCTGCAACAACTGCGGACCCGTCAGCTTGGCGTTCTTGAGCTTCTTGTCTTCGTCCGACAAATAACGCACGAACCAGGTCTGGTTGGGCTGCCGCGAGGCCCGCTGGCTGGCGGCGTCTTCCGATGACGTTTTGGCCGGCTCCGCGGTCGACTTGCGGGTGGGAGGCAGTTTGGCCCCCATGCTGCTCACGGTGGTGATGCTGCCGCGACGGAAAATCACCTTTTCGTCGCTATTCACAAAGGTCAGTGCTTCTGAAATGACCCCCAACGATTCCAGATCGGCCACCAGTTCTTCGCACGTCGCGTAACGATGGGTCGGATCCTTGGCCATCGTTTTGTCGAGGATGAGGTCTAGCCGTTCGGGAATTCCTTTCACCACCTGTGAGGCGGGTTTGAACTTCCCCTTTTCCTTTTCGAGGATCAACTGCAGCGTGGAGTCGCCGGCAAAGGGCAGCTTGCCCGTCAGCAGGTGATACAGCGTGCAGCCGAGGGCATAGATGTCGCAGCGGCCGTCGACATGCTTGGCGTTCCGGGCCTGTTCGGGAGCCATATACAGGGGTGTGCCCAGTCCCGTGCCACTTTGGGTCATCGAGACTTCTTCGTCGGTCTGCTTGGCGAGTCCCAGGTCCGCCAGCTTCACTTCGCCCCGGTTGGTGATCAGGATGTTGTCCGGTTTGACGTCCCGGTGGACCATGTTCAGCTTGTGAGCGTGCCCCAGCGCTTCGGCCACCAGAATGGTGACATGCAGCGCGTCCCCCAGTGAGAACTTTTGCACCGCGTCGAGGTAATCCTGCACGCTCTTGCCGTTGATGAACTCCATCGCCACGTAGTGAATGCCATGCTCTTCCCCGACGTCGTACACCCGCACGACATTAGGATGATCGATCTTGGCCATCGAGCGCGCTTCGCGCTGGAAGCGTTTGACAAAGTCTTCCTTGGCGGACAGCTTCTTGTTCATCACTTTCAAGGCACAAGTCCGGTCCAGGTTCTCCTGATGGGCCAGATACACCGCCCCCATCCCCCCTTCGCCCAGCTTCTTCTTGATGGTGAAGTTGCCCAACCGGGAGATTTTCTTGGCGGCTTCACCTGTCGGCTGCGTCTTGGAGGCGTGCCCGGTTTGC
>JBGSIP010000542.1:0-10336 GCA_041742495.1 Planctomycetaceae bacterium | reverse complement strand
GTGCCGCCGCGCTGCTGGTGCTGGTGAGTCCATTGATCGCCGGTCTGGTGGTGCTGGTGCGGCTGGAATCGCGTGGTCGTGGCATTTACTCCCAGGAACGAGTCGGCCTGCACGGGCGCCGATTCACGTTGTACAAAATTCGCTCCATGCGCTCGGACGCCGAAAGCGGCACCGGCGCGGTCTGGGCCCGGCGGGGCGATCCGCGGGTGACCTGGCTGGGGCGCTTTCTGCGCTGGAGTCATCTGGATGAGTTGCCCCAACTGATGAACGTCGTGCGGGGCGAAATGAACTTCGTCGGCCCGCGCCCCGAGCGTCCGGAGTTCGTCGAGCGACTGGCTCGCGAAGTCCCCCGCTACCGTGAGCGACTCGACATGCACCCGGGCATCACCGGACTCGCACAGGTGTGCCTCCCCCCGGACGATCCTCAGGCGGGACTGCAGACCGTCGCTGACAAGCTCTCTTTGGAACTGGCCTACATGCAGGTCCAGCGACAGGAAGCCTGGCTGGACCTGCGAATTCTGTTGGCCACCTTCCTGAAAATGGTGGGTGTGCCGCAGCCGAGGAATGCGGCACTCCTGCAGCTGACCCGCATCCCGGCCGTGCCGATTGCGATCCCCACCGCCGAACCTCAGCGTCGAGCGGCATAGTTGGCCGCCTGCGCTCGCGGATCAGGAAGCCGTGCGATGTGCTGAAAAGTCGTCGTGCTCAGTGGACTGGTCCAGTGAGATCGACGCGGCGGATTCGGCAGCGCTGTTGACGATTGGCGTTTCGGCGCGGCCAACAATGTTGGCTAACCCCGTCGAGGGTCCATCGTCTTTGGAACGCATGACGGGATCGAGCAGGGTGGCCAACTCGTCCACTTCAGCCCCCATCCTGCGCAACCGCTGGGCGATCTGGCGCGTGATACGGCAATCGAACTCGGCTGTGTCTGCGGTGAACTGCTCGCGATCAACCTGACCATGCTCCAGCAGGTAAGACCGAATGCGACCCTCCCCCGGCGTAGTGGTCACGCGGGCTTGGATCAGGCCATTGCCCAGTCGATCGGCTACGGCATCCGCGAGGCGTTCCACCCCCTGACCGGTCACGGCGCTCACGGTGATGCTGTGCGGATGAGCGGCCCGGAGGATGTCGACAACGCTGTGGTCCGTCGCGCGATCGATCTTGTTGAGCACGAGCAGGGCGGATGTCGGTTCGATCTCCAGTTCGGTCAATACGTCGTTCACCGTCTGTACATGGTGACTGCAATCTGGATCGCTGACGTCCACCACGTGCAGCAGAACCCCGGCCTGGCGGGCTTCTTCCAAGGTCGATTTGAAACTGGCCACCAGGTGGTGCGGCAGATCGCGCACAAAACCGACGGTGTCCGAGAGCAATACATCTCCATAGGCGGGGACATGCCAGCGACGCGTCCGAGTGTCGAGCGTGGCGAACAACTGGTCGGCGACGTACACCCCTGCCTGCGTTAACGCATTCATCAGCGTGCTTTTCCCGGCGTTGGTGTAACCCACCAGTGACACCGTCGGGAGTCCGTCGCGCGAGGCGACCGTCTGTTCCCGTCGCCGTTCCACCTCGCTCAGACGCCGACGCAACTCGGCAATCCGGGTATCGATCATCCGGCGATCCAGTTCCAACTGCTTTTCGCCGGGCCCCTTGCCCCCTTTGATACCCCCTTCGATGCGCTCCAGGTGGGTCCACAGCCGTTTCAGCCGCGGCCGTTGGTACAGCAGTTGCGCCAATTCGACCTGCAGCTTGGATTCGAAGGTGCGGGCGTGAGTGGCGAAGATATCGAGAATGACTTCGCTGCGGTCGGCGACCGACAGCTTGAGTTCCTTCTCCAGGTTGCGCCCTTGCGAGGGGGAAAGGTTGTTGTCGAACACCACCACCTTGGCGGATTGCTGTTCGGCCAGCCGCTTCAGTTCGACCAGTTTGCCTCGCCCCAGCAACGTCGCCACGTCGGGTGCATCGCGCAATTGGGTCAATTCGCCCACCACGTTCAGTCCGGCGGTTTCCGCCAGCCCTTTGATTTCAGCCAGACACCGCGTGCGGCTGACGGGGTGATCGGGCGTGAGAAAGGCGACGACAATTGCCCGCTCTGCCTGATCCTGTTGGCCTTGCAGTCGCGATGTTCCCAAGTTGCTTGCGCCTCTTTCCTGAATGAATGGGTTTCCCTGATCACACGATGACGCTGTACACCCCCCAAAGTTTAGGGCGCTGGATCGTCGGAATGCAATTTGGAACAGCCTGCCCACCCTCGTCTTCGGTGGCGGACTTGATTGATTGTCATGCGTGTCAGGCGGCTCGTCCAGAACGATAGTTTTCCGCCTGTGACTCGCTGGTGGCGTCCGCCAGTGGGATCGCCGAAACGCGGACGGGCGCGGCGGAGACCCGCTTCCGTCGAAGAATTGTATCTGAGAAAATGGAGAAATGTGCACGAGTGCCGACGACGGACAAACTCGTCTTGAGCGATTGTGGCGAGCGGGCTACCGTCCCACCCCCTCCGGAGCGAATTCCGTTTGTTCCGCCTTGCGCCCCGTCAGTCCTACTCACGCGCTGCGTGCTCGTTCGGAGAGCTCGCTATGCTGTTCACCCGATCGTTCGGAATGGTTGCCACCATTTTGAGCCTCGTTGCGCTCGTCGCCGGCTGTCAAAGTTCGGGGATGAGTCGTCTGTTCAGCCGGCAACGGGACAGCGATGGTCTAACCGTCGTAGATCGCTCGCAGGCTGCCCCCACGCGCGATTCCGGGACGTCTCCGGAAGCCTCGTCTGCAAAGGCTGCCGACGCGCCAATGGCGTCCAAAACGGACCAGAACCCGTTTCGTTCCGCAGCGACGACACCCGCGAGTACTGCGTCCGCAGAACCGTCGAATCGAGCCATGCTCGTCGAGATTGAACGCGAATTTCGCGACGCCGCGCCGGAAGAGCGTGAAGAATGGTTCCGACTGCTGGCCGATGTTCCGCCCGAGCAAGTCCCCCAGATTCTGCAGATCCGTCGCCTGACCAAAGAGCGGGAAGCTGCAGCGCGTGCGGCCGCTGACCGTGTGCAGACGGCGGCCCTGACAATGCCCCCCACAGGGCCCGGCATGTCCCCCGCGCAGGCGGCTCCCGTCATTCAACCGGCCGGATATCAGCAGACACAGGCGTCGACGGTCGCACCCGGCGAACCCGTTCAGCTCATGGGGATCGAAGGTGCGTCCCCAGTGACACCAGGCGAGTTCGCGCCGTCGGTCATGACGGGTCCCCCGCAAGCCCCGTGGGTGAACCCTTCGGTGCCCGGAGCAACGCTCCCCTCCATTCAACCTGGTCCGGTCACCGGTCCGCTGCCTGGTCCTGCAACGCCGGCCATGCCCGTCAACAATTCGGGCGGCCCGTCCACGTCGGGTGTCTTTCAGAACGCATCGTTGTCGCGCAACGGCGGCCCGACGATTGTCTCCCGCAATGCCACCAACCCGGGGGCTGAGAATCCCTCGGGACTCCCTCTGTATCAGGATTTGTCCTGGGACGAGCAACTGGCCCGGCTGGTATCGGTGGCCGAGCGACAGTTTCCCGCCCGCGATCGTGTCGAGGACGAAGCGAAGCTGGACTATATCACCCAGCAGGTACACCTGCGCATGCTTTATCTGATGTCCGGTCAGCAGCAGCGTGCCATGCAGGCCATTCCGGGCATTCCGGCCCCCGAACAAGAATTCTGGCAACAGACCTTCTGGGCCATCACCAACTACTTTGATGACGAGAACATTCCTGATTCGACCGATCGCATGACGCAGGTCATTTCACTGCTGTCGACCGCCATCGATCGACTGCGTGAAAACTCCCAACTGGAAATTCGCACGGCGGTTTTCTGCCGCAAGATCGACGGGTTTGGTGTTTATGAACGGTTCGAGCGGGACGAGTTCGAGCCGGGCCAGACGGTGTTACTGTATGCCGAGGCGCAGAATTTCTTCAGCGAACCCAACGCCGATGGCCGGTATCGCACGGTGCTCAATGCGAGCCTGGAGTTCTATCGTGCCGGCCTGTCCGGCGGATTGATCAAGACGATCGACCTGCCAGCGAAGGAAGACCTCAGCCAATCCCGCCGGCATGATTACTTCAACGGGTTCCTGTTTTCGATCCCCGATGAAGCCACTCTCGGCCCGCACACGCTCAAGATCACGCTGGAAGACGAATTGAGCCACAAGATCGCCACCACCAGCGTCAACTTCACTGTCATCGCCAAGTGACAGAGGCCGCCGGGTGAGCTGCGCGGTGCAATGTACCCGGTTCGTCGGACGGTGTGCGCAGTACGAACCGCACAACGCCAAGCTCGAAGGCTCGTCCTCGCCTTGCACAAGCAGTCATCGTGCGATGCCGTGCCTGAGGGCACACTGGCAGAGCCAGCGGCACCCAGAGTGTGGTTGTGTTTGCATCGTTCAACAGGTTGCTAAGGGACCACGTGGACCATCAGCAGATCATGACCTTCAGTGGCCCATTTTGAGTCGAAGATGACGACGAGCTTGCTCTTGGACGCGACCAGATTCTGGGACTGCCCCCAGCCAATCACGTAGTCGAGCAGTTCCCGGGGATCAGCACGCACCGCCTTGGTGAGGTGCGGAATAACGCCCCAGAACAGTGTCATCCGTCGGGACGTGGGGAGGTTGTCGGTCAGTGCCAACAGCGGAATGGGGCTCCGCTGTTTGGAGATGGCCATGGCGGTGCGGCCTGAATGGGTGCAGACCACCATCACGTCGGCACGCAAGTGTTCCGCCGCCGTCCCCGCCGCACGGGTGATGGCCTCAGTAACAGCCAGCGCGCGGGTCTTTAGTAGCGACGTAGTGTCCTCAAAGTTGCGCGAAGTGACCAGTCGCTCGGCTTCGCGCACAATCTCCGCCATCGTCTCCACCGCTTTGACGGGGAACATGCCGACCGCCGTTTCGCCCGAGAGCATGACGGCATCAGTGCCATCGATGACGGCATTCGCGACATCGCTGGCTTCGGCGCGGGTAGGGAACGGTGTCTGGTGCATGCTTTCAAGCATCTGTGTCGCGGTAATCACGGGAATCCGCGCGGCATTGCATTCGCGGATGATTCGCTTCTGCAGCACAGGCACCCGCACGATATCCACTTCGACTCCCAGATCGCCGCGGGCGACCATGACGGCATCGGTGGCGTCGAGAATGCGTGACAGATCGTCGACGGCTTCGGGCTTTTCAATCTTCGCCACAATCCGCGGCGGCTCTGGCGACAGCGAATTGAGCATCTCGCGCAGTTCACGCACATCGTGCGCGTCGCGCACGAAACTCAGACCCAGATAGTCCAGCCGCTGGTCGACGGCCCAGACCACGTCGAGCCGGTCCTTGTCGGTCAGACAGGGAATACTCAGCTTCACTCCAGGCAGGTTGATTCCCTGACGGGAGCGAATCAGTCCGGCACGCTCGACCACACACTCTGCAAAGCCCGCGTCGGTATCGCATTGCATGACCCGCATCGACACGCTGCCGTCGGCCAGCACCAGCAGATTCCCTGGGGACAATTCATCAATCAACCGCTCGTAGTTGCAGGTCAGCTCACGCTCAGCCAGTTCGCGTGGAGCATCAGCGCCGGGAGTGCGCACAAACCGATATGTCTCGGCGAGTTTGCAGGAGAGTCCGGCGGGGGGGAGTTCGCCGAGCCGGATCTTGGGCCCCGACAGGTCCCCCAGAATTCCCAGCGGCTTCGCCAGTTCCGTTTCCAACTGGCGGATCATGGTGACGATGCCCCCCAGCCAGGTGTGTTCACCGTGGGCAAAGTTCAGCCGAAACAGATTCACGCCCGCCAGAATCAGTTCACGGAGAATCTCGGGATTGGCCGAAGCTGGGCCCACCGTGGCGATGATTTTGGTTTTTTTGACACCGCGGCGGGCCGCGATCAATGTCGACGTGTTTGCGGGAGCGGTAGCCACGGTGCGGGACTTTCTACTGGGCTGATGGGGAACCCCTGTGGATCACCGCGTTGGCGAACCGGGCGGGCAAGCGCGTCCGGGCAGACGGGTGAGTGGACATTGGCACGTCACCCAGGGTTCTGTCTGCCGGCGGGGAGTCTAAAGCATTCGCCGCCAACTGAATATCCCCCGTCCGCAGAGCAAGTCCTATCGATCGTTGCTGCCGCGCCAGTGATTGCCCTGGATCGCTCCCACACAATCCCTCCCACACAGCCCCACCCCAACGCTACTTTTCGTCGCGCAGTGAGTGAAACACCATGCCAGAAAGCAGTTTGGGAAAGAAGCAGGTCGATTTGCCCGGCATTGTCTCGCGCTGCAACGCCACCGCGGTCAACTGCTCAATACTGGTGGGTGGCACGAGAATCGCCGCTTGAGCCGAACCATCGGCCAGACTGCGGCGCACGTGGTCCAGCGACTGAGTGAAGTGAACGTCGAGTCCAGCCGCGGTTCGCAGGGGTGCGGTTCCCGTCTGATGGGCGGTCCCGGTCTGGTGGACTGATCCGGTCAACGACGGCTCGCCAGTAGCACTTTCGCGCCGGGCCAGTGGAGCCAGGCATTGATCGAGCAGCACGTGATGCAGCGTCACCGTGCTCAGCGACAGCCACGGCGCAGACTGATCGGGAAACATGCGGGCCAACATGTCCCGATCTTTCAGCCGGGCCAGCAGAGGGGGCTCATGCGGGGTGAGCACCGCAAACAGCAGCGCGTCGCCGTCCGTTGCCAGATCGAGGGCAATTTCCTCCAGCGAGTCCGCCGATTCCCGCAATTCAAACAGCGGAGCCAAACGCTCACGCAGCGGCTCGCGACCGGTGGTGGTCAGGCCGCTCACCAAGCGGTGTGTCGGCAGCACCAGCAGGCCTGGATCGCGATGGTCGACCAGAAACATCATGACGTAGCGAGGAGACGCTTCCGGGAACCTGAGCTGTCCCGCCGCCGACTGTTCCTGGTTGTACGCCCATGCCGCGGCATAGCGGTGATGTCCGTCCGCCAGCACGATCCGGCAGGCCTGCAACTGGGTCTGGACCGACCGGATGAGGTCGGGATCGGTCAGCGTCCACAGCCGATGGGTGACTTGTCCGGTGGCATCGGTGGCCTGCTGCGGGGTGATGCGGAACGTAGCCTGATCAATTTCGTCCTGAATGGCGGCGGAGTCCCCTTCACCGGCCGGAGAGAAATAGAGCCCCTGCAGCGGGGAGAGGTTGACCCGCACGTGCCGCAGCAGTTCCAACCGGTCGAGCGTCGGTCCCGGAAACGTCCGTTCGTGCAGCAGAATGTCGCCGCTGGCGGGATCTTCGAGAGCAACCCGGGCGATGAATCCCCGTAGCACCCGCGGCTCGCCGTCCCACTCATACTGCAGGTGATACGCGTAAATGGCGTTTTCGTGATCCTGCTGCAGCACCCCTTCACCAGCCCACTGATTCCAGAACCGCCGGCTGCGGTCGTATTTTTCACCCCCCGATGCGTCGCCCGGCTCGTCGCGGTTCAGGAGCATGCGCACCACGTTACAAGGGTGCTGTTTGTACAGTTCTTCCTGGAGGGCCAGAGGAATGGCGTCTTCCGGTGGTGCGGTGACGTCGGCCAGCAGCCCCACTTGCCCCACGTCATACCGCCAAGCCTGGAAGGGAGCAATGTGAACCATCGGTGGCAGATTCCTGAACTCAACAGCCGCGTGAAATTGGGGCCCGGTGAATGCTGATCGACACCTTGGTCCCGGGGACGCAGGAAGCTTATCAGTAACGGCGAACAGAAATCAGTGACGGGTTGTAAATCTCACACAAGGCATTGTCGTCCAAAGACTTGCGAATGATCGGCAGGCTTGGTGCGATCCGCATGAGCCGTGGGTCCCGCCGACAAATACGCGTGGAACGCGGTCGACTGCGATGGGTCGCGGAGATTGCCGCCCGAATCGACTGGCGAGCCTTAACGCTTGCGGGGGACCGGGTTTGGCGAATGTTGCCAGATTCCGCAGTGGCAGATTTGGTTCTGGTCGTCAGCCGCGGTAGATTCTGGTTCCACACCGGGCCGCCGGGGAATCTGATCCAACACCGTGTCTCCGCGAAGCGTAACGGAAGCGGAACGGCAGTCGTGGCGACGAGGTGGTCTGCGCCCGGGACTTGTATCTTCACAGATTCTGCCGCGGTTGGCTTGCGGCGGACTGGTTCGCTGTCGTGAGAGTTGTATTCGATCACTTCTGGCATCTGAGACTGACATGCTTGGCAATTGGTTTCCCGGCCTTTCGAATTTGCTGGTGGTGGCTCAGACCGAGTTGCCGAACGAAGTCAGCACGGCCTACGACCTGGCCGTGGACTGGACCAACGGGTGGTACGGGTTGGGCATTGGTTTTGTGATCGCGTCGTTCCTGCTGTTTCTGGTGAACTATGTGTCCCGGGCGGGGGTGATCGCACGGGCCACCTGCAAGGAATCGACCCGCCAGCCGATCTTCCTGTTCCTGATGGCTGTGGTGATGATCGTCATTTGTGCCAACGTCTGGGTGCCGTTCTTCTCACTGGGAGAAGACACCAAGATGTATAAGGACTGCGGTCTGGCCACGATTTTGATCGCCGGCATGCTGGTTGCCGTCTATACCGCCAGTAACAGCATCGCCGACGAAATCGAAGGCAAGACGGCCATGACCCTCTTGTCCAAGCCAATCACTCGCTGGCAGTTTGTGGTTGGCAAGTACCTGGGCATTCTGCAGACGCTGTACTGGCTGATTGTGCCCATGAGCGTGGTGCTGCTGTGCCTCACGTTTTACAAGACGGGCTACGACCTGAAGGAATCGGGCCGTGGCACCGTGGAGTATTTCTCACGCGGTCCCGAGTTCGACATGGGCTCATTCGTGGTCTGGCTGCCGCAGCCGAACATGGAACTGCTGACATCCGCCGCCAAATTGATTCCCAGCCTGATCATGACGCTGCTGGAGAGTGCCATGATTGCCGGGGTGAGTGTGGCGATTTCGACCCGACTGCCCATGGTGGTCAACATTGTGACCTGCTTTGCCATCTTTGTGGTGGCCCACCTGACACCGATTCTGGTGAAGGCGAGCGAGGAACAGCAGTCGCTGGAACTGGTGGCGTTTGTGGCTCGTATGTTCTCCCTCGTCCTGCCGCAGCTCGAGTTCTTCAACACGAGTCCTGCCGTGTCTACGGACCGCTGGGTGACGCCCGACTATGTCGGTTATGCGTTCCTTTACGCGCTGTTCTATTGTATCGCGATGGGACTACTCAGTTTGATCCTGTTTGAAGACCGTGACTTGGCGTAGAGTGGCAGTTGCCGTTGAGGGGGTCGAAGCTCGAGCGTGGTCCACTTTTCACAGCGGTACTCCGAGAGAGGGGTCTGGCTGGAACGCGGGCCCGTTTTGGCACTCGGCATTGGTCACTCGGCCGCTCGTCGTTGGCAATGATCGCTGGCGGCTGCAGTCTGGTGCCCTGCCGACTTGAACTCCGCGAAGGCGAACCTGCCGACGGCGAAGGTATCACCGCCTGGTTCCGCAGCGGAAAGCGGCCTTCGATACCCCGGCAATGACTGTCTGGGAAGGATGCACCTGTGCCTGCCGCGCCGAATCGCGAATACGACGGGATGTTTGCTCTGGGGGCCATCTGGAAACACCCCGGTGCGCTCCTTCGCAGCCTGCTGGCCGCCCTGTTGCTCGCCGCTCAGCTGCTGGCCCTGTATCTGCTTATCGATCTGTTTGTGCATCGCGGGCACTTTGATGGCGATCGCGAACAACTGGCAGCCGTCAACGCGTATTTGTCGAGCGGCGAGCAGGAGGCACTGCAGGGGCAGGGCTTTGTCGCCGATCACGATAACTCCGGTATCTTGCCGAGTCTGCTGACGATTCGCTCGGCACCAGTCCGTCAGTTAGTGGGGGAGCTGTATCAGCGGGTTTCGCTGTTGCGAGCCAATCAGGGCGCGCTGCTGATGCTGTTGCTGACGGTCGCCACCACGGGGCTGTTGCGCTCGGCTGTGGTCTCGAACGCGCGCGTGCACATCACGCGGATCAGCTTTGAAAAGATCAATTTGCTGCGCCGCCGACTGCATCGCCAGGCGCTGCGGTTGAATCCGACCGATCTGACGCAGAAAAAAGCCAGCCAGGCGGTCGACCTGTTCTGTGAGGACGCAGAGTCCATCCGCCAGTCGCTGGCCACGTGGCTGACCGGGGTGATCCTGTATCCGCCCACGATGGCCGTTTTTGCCGTGCTGGCGCTGATCATGGATTGGCGGGTGGCCCTGCAGTGTGGCGTGCCGCTGGCGATTTGCTGGGTGCTCATTCGGCGGGAATTGGAACGGGGTCGGCGGGCGGGGGAGAACTCTCAGAAGTACATTGCCTCGCAGGAGCGATTGCTGGCCGAGGGGCTGCGCAACAGCCGCCTGATTCGGTCC
>JBGSIP010000541.1:0-3013 GCA_041742495.1 Planctomycetaceae bacterium | reverse complement strand
GGGCCTGCTGGACTCGACCCTCGTGTGCAACCTGCAGGAATTCGGCCGCACGCCACGAGTCAATCCAGCCGGCGGACGCGATCATTGGCCGCAATGTTTCACCACGTACTTTGCCGGCGGCGGAGTGCAGGGTGGACGCGTGGTGGGGGCCAGCGATCCGGTGGGCGGCGTTCCCGCAGATCGGCCAGTGGAACCGGGAGATCTGGTAGCGACCATCTTCCACAGCTTGGGGCTCGATCCGACCGCCACGTTGCCCGGGCCAGCAGGGCGACCATTTCCGCTGGTGGATTTCGGCCACAAGCACATTCACGAGTTGTTCTGACGCGGCTGTGTGGTTGGCTGTTTAAGACTTTTCATCGCGGCAACGGGGATGGCCATGCGGCAACGGCAATTGGAGACGTGGCAAGCAACGGGGCCCACATCAACTGGCTGGCTGACGGGCCGCTGTGTGCTGGCCTGCTGTGTGCTCGCCTGCTATGTCTTGGCCGGAAGTCTGTGGGGACTTTTGCCGAGCGGCGGAGTCGTGCGTGCCGACGATCACGCCCCGACCACACCACAGGAGCGCAGTTTTCGCAACGAAGTGCTGCCACTGCTGACCAAGCAAGGCTGTAACTCGGGGGCCTGTCATGGCGCGCTGGCCGGCAAAGGGGGCTTTCGGCTGTCGTTGCGCGGTTACAACCCGGCTCAGGATCACTTCAACATCGTGCAGCAGGACCGCGGCCGTCGCGTGGAGTTTGGCGATCCCGGCCGCAGCCTGCTGCTGACCAAGCCGTCCGGTGGGCTAGCCCACAAGGGGGGCGTGAAATTTGCCATCGACTCCGTCGAGTATCGCATTCTCGCCGACTGGATTTCGACCGGAGCCAAAGACACCGATCTGGCCAGTGTGACCGGCATCGAAATCACCCCGGATACCACGTTGTTGTCGCCGGGACATGAACAGCAGATGCAGGTGACGGCCCAGTTTTCGGATGCTCGCCGCGTGGATGTGACGCCGTGGGTGGTCTGGTCGTCGTCGAATGAGGCGTGCTGCACCGTGAATGACGACGGCGCGGTCAAGGTCGTGGGGCCGGGGGAAGGGGCGATTGTCGCCTGGTACTCTAGCCAACTGGCGATTGCACGCATCACCGTGCCGTATCCCGCCGTTGAACAGTCTGCATCTCACCCGATTGAATCGCCCGCTCCGCGCGGGTTCATTGATGAATTGATCGATCAACAACTCCGGCGACTGAATCTGCAGGCCAGTCCGACGTGTTCCGACGAAACGTTCGTTCGGCGGGTGTATCTCGATGTGATTGGGCTGCCACCCACGGCGGATGAGGCACGGCGCTTCCTGTCTGATCGACGGGCGGAGCGCCGCGATCTGTTGATCGACGAACTGCTGCAGCGGGAAGAGTTCGTTGACTATTGGACCTACCAATGGTCGGACGTCTTCATGCTCAACGGGCAGTTGCTGCGGCCGATGGCGATCCAGGCTTACTATCAGTGGTTGCGCGGACATGTGGAACGCAACACGCCATGGGATGTGCTCGTTCGGGAGACACTCACGGCCACAGGGAACACACACGAAAACGGCGCGACGAACTTCTATGCCCTGTTTCAAACGCCAGAAGAGATGACCGAGAATGCCTGCCAGGCATTTCTGGGGCTGTCGATTGGATGTGCCAAGTGTCACAATCACCCGCTCGAAAAATGGACCAACGACCAGTACTACGGGATGGCCAATCTGTTTGCGCGGGTGCGGGCCAAGGGCTGGGGGGGAGAGTCGCGGAACGGCGACGGACTGCGGACAATTTATGTCAGCGACACGGGTGATCTGGTGCAACCGAGGACGGGGCGCCCTCAGCCGCCGCGACCGCTCGACGAAGAGCCACTGGCCATGGACGATCCTGCCGATCGCCGGGTGGCGCTGGCGGCCTGGATGACGTCTCCCGAGAATCCCTACTTTGCGCGATCGATGACCAATCGCGTGTGGGCGCGGCTGCTGGGGACAGGGCTCGTCGAAAACGTAGACGACATGCGCGTCTCGAACCCCGCCAGCAACGAAGAACTGTTGTCAGCGGCCGCTGGTTTTCTGGTGACGCAGAAGTTCGACGTCAAAGCGCTGATGCGGGAGATTCTGCGATCCAATGCGTATCAGCGGGACAGTCAACCCGTCCCCGGCAGCGAAGCGGATACGCGGTTCTATTCCCACTACTATCCCCGCCGGCTGATGGCCGAAGTGCTGCATGATGCCATTGCCCAGGCGACGGATGTGCCGACGCAGTTTGAATTCGTCGCCTTTTCCGGTGCGGATCGGCAGAAGACAGACTTCTATCCGCTGGGAACGCGGGCGATCGAGCTCTATGACTCGGCGGTTGAGAATTACTTCCTGCAGGCCTTCGGCCGCAACGCGCGGCGAATTGTCTGCGAGTGCGAGCGGACGGATGAGCCCAGCACCATTCAGATGCTGCATATCGCCAATGGCAACACGATCAACGACAAGCTGAGTCGTGAGACGGGGCGCGTGGCGCAACTGCTGAGTCTGCGGCGAGCGGGCGCCTCAGTGGACGGTCTGCTGGATGAACTGTTTCTGGTCTGTTTGAGCCGCTTTCCAAATGCCGCGGAACGCGCAGCGTTTGTGGAGGCACTGCCCGCCGCGGGAGCTGAGGGTGAGCAGGAGGCGTGGGAAGATCTGTGCTGGGCCCTGCTGAGCAGCCGCGAGTTCCTGTTCAATCACTAAGCTGGTCCTTCCTTTGGTGAGACTGTCATGAGTGCGTGGATGGAACGAGCGATACTCCCGGCCTGCTGCTCGGGCTTGCTGCTGGTCGCCGTGTGCGTGCAGTGCCCGGCACAGGAAGTGGCGGCGAACGTCGCCGCGGTTTCGTATGCCGACCACGTCGCTCCCGTGCTGACGAAGTATTACGCGGGCTGCCATAACGACGCCGATCCCGAAGGGAAATTCTCCGTCGACAGTTATGCGGCGGTGGCCGTTGGTTATCACGCCGGGCCCGCATTTCTGTCACACGATCCGGCG
>JBGSIP010000540.1:0-4034 GCA_041742495.1 Planctomycetaceae bacterium | reverse complement strand
CAGTCCCGACACCAAAAAGAACGCGGGAAACAATCCCGCCAGAGTGGCCCACACCACGCTGGGGGACAGACCCGACGGACGCACGGACTGCCGCTGGAACAGATCACGCCAATGACTGCGCGAGGCGCTGCCAACGGCATCGGCACCGAAGACGCGTCCTGCCAATGACAACGCGGCAGCCGCGTAGACCAACGTGGCTGCCACCGCCAGCAGACTGGGGACCAGCGGCGCGGTGGACTCAAACAATTCGCGCGCCAGCAGCACCATGTTGAGCAGCGGTAAGACGGCAGTGGTCAGCGAAAGATTCCAGCCGGGCAGCAACGCCACAATCCCCGGCGAGAACGACACCATCAACAGCGGAATCAGAAAGGCCTGCGCTTCCTTGAAGCTGCGGGCCGAACTGGTCACGAGCAACAGGACAGCGGCATAAAACAGCGAGAACACCAGCAACACAAGGACGAGTTTGAGCAGCAACAACGGCGTGAATCCCGCGGCTCCAAACAGAGCCGTTTCCATCTGCAGGGCATAGACGGTTGCGGAGAGGGCGAGCAGATTGACAGCGCCGGTCAGCAGCGTGACGGTCACGACGGCCGAGAACTTGGCCCAGAGCAGTAGCGACGTGGGAATGGGCAGCCCCATCAGGGCTTCCAGCGTATTGCGTTCCCGTTCCCCAGCCGTGAGGTCAATGGCGGGATACACGCCCCCGGTGACCGTCATCAGCATCAGGACCAGCGGCAGCAATCCCAGAATGGCGGAGCGCTCGGCCGAGCCTGCGACGAGGCGATTCACGGCGACAAATGGCGGTGCATATGGGTTGCCGGTGCGTTGCCGCCAGGCGCTGAAATCGGCTCGATTCGCCGCGTCGATGCGATCCTGCACGTATCGCCAGGCGAGCCGCCCTGCAGGGGAGTTGGCCGCGCTGATCAGTTCGACTTCCGTGGAGGGAGGGTTGGCGTCTGGGGGGCCGTTCACCGCAGGCTGTTTGAGGAGCACGGCCAAATCGGCCTCATGATCGGCGATACTGCGTTCCAGCGCAGCAGGATCGTCAGTCCGCGCTTCCAGTAGTTGCACGACCGGAGACTGTGACTGATCGCCTGGTGAGCTGGCTGCGTCCGCCGCTTCGGATTCTTCCAAGGCCACATCCCCGCGAGCCAACATTTCACTGAGCCACTGGCCCTGTGACTGCGAACTGACGGCGAGGCGAATCTTGGGTTGCGCACCGGTGATGGCGCTGAGCGCTGTGAACTGCAGTCCGAGCCCCAGCAGCGGATAGAGCAACAGCGGCATGACCAGCAGGGTCACAATCGTGCGGCGGTCGCGCAACGACTCGCGCAGTTCCTTCTGGATCAAAGACCAGATCAGCCGCGGGGTAATCGCTACAGGCGTCACGCGCGACCTCCCCGCGCAACGACGTCTCGGATGGAAACATCGTCGGGGTCGGCAAAATCCTGGTCGCGCAACAGGTTCAGGAACATGTCCACCAGAGATGGCTGACCCGTCTGTTGTCGAAGTTCGGCCAAGGTTCCTTCGTGCCGCAGCGTGCCCCGGTGCAGCAGACCAAAGCGGTCACACAGACGTTCGGCCTCTTCGAGTTTGTGAGTGGAAACGAGAATCGCCTTCCCCTCATCGCGCAACCGGGAGACATAGTCGAACACGATCTTGGAACCGATCACATCCAGACCGCGGGTCGGCTCGTCAAGCAGTACCGCGGGGGGATCGTGGACCAGAGCACGGGCCAGATTGACACGCTGCGTCTGTCCGGTGCTCAGCGTGGCGCAGCGGCGATCCAGAAAGCGGGTTAACTCCATCAGCGCGGCGAGTTCGTCAATCCGGCGGCTTAGACGATCGGTGGGGACGCCAAACGCCAGGCCGAAATAAGTCAGTACCTCGCGCGGAGTGAGCCACTGATACAAGCCGGCACTGGCGGAGACCAGGCCAATCTGCCGTTTGATGGCCGCGGCCGATTCGGTCACGCGCGAGCCATTGATGGTCGCATCGCCGCTGGTTGGCTGCAGCAGCCCCAGCACCATCCGCAGCGACGTTGTTTTACCGGCACCGTTGGGCCCCAGCAGTCCATAGACCTCCCCCTTGGCCACAGAGAGCGTCAGATCCCGCACGGCAACGACGTGGCCGGCAAACGTCTTGTGCAGGCGATCCAGGTGGATCATGAGGGTGATCTCGTGACGTGTGTCGGTGGGGGGAATCTCATGCCGGGGTGCTCAATCCGGACGTCACCCGTTGATATACCGTCCGCCACAACGCGTTGCAATGTTGGCACTTACGCGGCAATTCTCACGCGAGTGACTGTCGCTCCCCACGGCCAGCCTTGGACGCGGCCCCCAAAACGACGAAGATGGCTGGCACACACAACGCGCAGGGAACACGACTGGTGAAGACACGCCGACAGTGTCTAGCCCGCGCAAGCAGGCAGGTCAGGCGGTATGAACTTCTGGATCAAAACGCTGGTGGTTCTGGGTATCCTGGCGGCGGGAACCGCTGCGGCGTGGAAGCCGGTGACCGACTATTGGAATCAGCGCAACCAACCCAAGTTTCGCACGGTGAAGGTGGAACGGGGCAGCCTTTCCGCGGTGGTGAATTCGATCGGAACCGTGGAACCGGTGCTCAAGGTGAAGGTGGGAGCGTTCGTTTCTGGGCCGATTGCGCGGCTGTACGTTGACTACAATGACGAGGTGCAGGAGGGGGATTCGCTGGCGGACATCGACCCGCGGATCTATCAGGCCAGCGTTGAGCGTGACCAGGCGGGACTGGCCACACGCGTGGCCGATCTGCATCGCGTCGAGGCCCGCTTGCAGAATGCCATGAACGACGAACAGCGGGCGAAAGGCCTGCGGGCCGACAACGAAGACTTCATTTCCGATACCGAGATGGATCAGTTTCGGTTTTCGCGGCAGGCCCTCGAAGCGGAACTGGAACTAGCCAAAGCGGCCGTCCAGCAGGCTCAGGCCACGCTGAACAATTCACTGGCGAATCTCAACTACACCCGGATCGAGTCGCCAGTCGCTGGTGTGGTGATTGAACGCAAGGTGGACCCCGGCCAGACGGTGGCAGCCAGCTTTCAGACACCTGAACTGTTCACAATTGCCCCCGACATGCGCAAAGAGATGCACATTTTTGCCTCTGTCGACGAAGCCGACATTGGTCTGATTCGGGAGGCCAAGTTCAAGGGGCAACGGGTTTCGTTTACCGTGGACGCCCATCCGGGGGAAGTGTTCAGCGGTGCGATCTATCAGATCCGCATGAGTCCCACGACGACGCAGAACGTGGTGACTTACCCCGTCGTGGTCACCACCGATAACAGCGACCTGAAATTGCTGCCCGGGATGACCGCCGATCTTTCCTTTCAGGTGGAACAGCGCGAAGGGGTGCTGAAGGTGCCCAATTCCGCACTCCGCTTCTTTCCCAAGAAGGAACACGTGCGGCCCGCCGATCACGGCTTGCTGGATGGGACCGCGGAAGCGGTGACCGACGCCCAGAATGCTCAGCGTCAGTCAGCGCAAGAGATTGCCGAGGCGACCTTGCGGCGCCGGAAGCGGCATGTCTGGGTCAAGGAGGGAACCCTGCTCAAGGCGGTGCAGATTCAGACCGGCATCAATGACTATCGGTTCATGGAAATCGTCGGCGGAGAGCTTACCGAGGGACAGGAGATTGTTTACGGCGTGGAGTAGCGCATCCCGTCACGGCGTCCTGGAGACGCCGACTGGCAACAAGGATGATTTGCACACTTCATGTCACGCCAACACGCCGCTTCAGCGGGTGGAATTCGCTTATGGTGACGTTGAGAATTGCCTTTCGATCGTTGTTGAAGAACAAACTGCGCGCCGGGCTCACCGTGCTGGGTGTCGTGATTGGCATTGCTGCCGTTACCACGATGGTCTCTGTCGGCCAGAGTGCGGGCCAACTGATTCAGAACCAGTTTCAGTCGCTGGGGACAAACGTCATTCTGGTGTTCCCCGGGACGGGACGGCGCGGGGGCGTGCGGTCGGGCATGCTGCCGACGCTCACTGCTCGGGACG
>JBGSIP010000539.1:0-1950 GCA_041742495.1 Planctomycetaceae bacterium | reverse complement strand
TTGCCTGCGCCGGCGTCCCATGCGATGAAGTTGCCCATGTGACCCCCGGGCCCTGGAAACATCGAGAGGGTGGCGCCGACGTAAGGCTGCCCCGCAACGTACTCGACCGCGAATGGCTCGTAGTCCATGCACACATGATTCGTCGGCACGTAGAACAGACGCGTACCCGGATGGAATGCAGCGGGTTGCTGGTCCTTGGTGCCCAGCGCGGCGGGGCATATGCCCTTCGTGTTGACATCCGGTCCGTTGGCCGCCGTGCTGTACTGAGACACCACCTGCGGCCGTCCGCTCTTCATATCCACGTGTGTTGCCCAGTTCACCGACGGGTCGTACTTCTCCGCGATCAGCAGTTCTCCGGTGACGCGATCCAGGGTGTAGGCAAAGCCGTTGCGGTCGAAGTGCACCAGGGCTTTGCGCGACTTGCCCTTGACGTCTATATCGGCCAGGATCATCTCGTTGATGCCGTCGAAGTCCCACTCGTCGAACGGCGTCATCTGATAGACCCACTTGACGCTGCCGGTGTCGAGGTCGCGCGCCCAAATGGCCATGGACCAGCGATTGTCGCCCGGGCGTTGTGCCGGGTTCCAGGTGCTGGGATTTCCGGTGCCGTAGTAGACCAGGTTGAGCGCGGGATCGTAGCTGTACCAGCCCCAGGTTGTGCCACCGCCGATCTTCCACTGGTCGCCCTGCCAGGTCTTGAGGCTGGAATCGCGTCCAACCGGTTGCATCCTGCCGTCGGTCCAAGTCATGGTCTGGTCAGGATTCACCAGCATTTCTGCGTCGGGGCCGGTGCTGTAGCCGCGCCAAGCCAGCTTTCCGGTCTTCATGTCGTAGGCGGACAGGTAGCCGCGCACGCCCCATTCGCCGCCCGAGATGCCCGTAATGACTTTGTCTTTGAAGATATGCGGGGCATTGGTGTTTACTGCGCCCAACTTCGGTTCGCCATTCTTCACGCTCCACACCACCTTGCCGGTGTTCGCGTCCAGCGCCACGAGCATGCTGTCGGCCTGCTGAAGGAAGACTTTCCCGTCGGCGAACGCCAGCCCTCGATTGACGGTGTCGCAGCACATCTGCGGAATCACCGCGCTCTCTTGCTTGGGCGCGTACTTCCACTTGATCTTCTGTGTGGCCAGATCGATCGCGAACACGTTGTTGGGAAACGGGGTGTGCAGGTACATCGTGTTGCCGATCACCAGCGGCGAACCCTCGTGCCCACGCAGCACGCCGGTGGAGAACATCCAGGCGACTTGCAGTTTGCCGACGTTGTCCTTGTTGACCTGCTTCAGTTCACTGTAGCGGTGATTGGCGAAGTTGCCGGCCTGCATCACCCAGTTGCCCGGGTCGGCACCGAGCTTTGCCAGTTCGTCGTTGCCGTAGACAGTGCCGGTAGCCGCGACCGCAGCCATCAGCATGAAGGCCCTCACAGTGCGTGACGTGTCCATGGACTCCTCCCACGATAGTTTGTCGGTGAAATGCGTATTGCGCGCGACAAGCGCGACTCGGTTGCCAGTGAGGTGCGCGAAGATCGCAACCTCGAGTGGAAACGAATTTTCTTGTGGTTGTGGTCTGGCGGGCGCGAACAGGTTGCGCCGATAGCTCGGCCCACGTGGGGCCGGGCGGCAGGAGTGCCGATTGAATATGGCCTTCTTGCGGGACCATTGCAGGCGCGACCGTTGAGGTCACGCCCGTCTGATGCGGGCAGTGTAATCGCAAACGGCTCGACGCGCACCAGGTGTCCGGGACGCGCCATGGGAGCCGGCCGAGGCGGTGTCTGCACTTTGCAACCTAAGCGGTGGCACACCAGATGTAGTGGTTCACTACGCAACAGTGCCAAAGATGTTGTGCCAGCAAGGCGCACGTCGTGCTAGACTCGGCCCGCAATAGGGCGGCGTACGCCCGGCCAGGGGGGGCCGCGGCAGCGCGATGAGCCACAATCCGAGCCGGCGAGAT
>JBGSIP010000538.1:0-2461 GCA_041742495.1 Planctomycetaceae bacterium | reverse complement strand
AACCGTGTGCCGGTTCGCCGTCTGCCGCTGGGACTGCCGCTATCATGCCGAAATCAGCCGGCGGCGGGGAGGTCAATTCTTTCGAGGACCTTGTCCACCAGTCCGTAGTGCTGCGCTTCCTGGGCCGTCATGAAGTTGTCGCGATCGGTATCTGCTTCCAGTTGCTCCAGCGTCTTGCCGGTGTGGAACCGCAGGATCTCGTTCATCCGCCGCTTGACCTTCAGGACTTCCTTGGCGTGAATTTCGAGCTCGGTCGCGGTCCCCTCCATGCCGGCCAGCGGCTGGTGGATCATGACCCGGGCATTGGGCAGTGCATGTCGCTTGCCCTTTGCTCCGGCCGTCAGCAGCACCGCTCCCATGCTCGCCGCCTGACCAATGCAGTACGTGGCCACGTCGCACGTGATGTATTGCATCGTGTCGTAGATCGCCATGCCGGCGGAGATCGATCCCCCGGGGCTGTTGACGTACATGTGCACGTCCGCCTTGGGGTCTTCAAACTGCAGGTACAGCAATTGCGCCACGATGGTGTTGGCCATCTGGTCGTTGACCTGCGTCCCCAGAAAGATGATCCGGTCCGACAGCAGACGGGAATAGATATCCATGGCGCGTTCGTCGCGCCCGTTCTTCTCAATCACGTAGGGAATGAGATTGCTCATCGCTGTGTTCCTCGCTGGGCCGCTGGGCCCGGTATCAGGGAGAACCTGGTGTCACAGTTCCCCGGTGCCAAATCTGTCCGGGGTCAAAGATGTCCAGGGTCAGGGATGTGTCGTCGACTCTCGATCGCGAAACGCCAGCCAGCGTAGTAGTTTGTCTCTCGATCAATGTCAGGCAGCGTAAGTCGCTGGGTGCCACTGCCGGCTTGCCCAGCAGTGAGCGGACTTTAGATCAGCCACCGTAGGTCAGGCTGTGCCTGACGCTGAGTCATTGAGGCCACCACGATGGCTAGCAAATCGCGTTGAACTGTATCCATCGCTGCGGAAAACCGTCGTGTGGCACGGCAGGCGTGGCAGACCCTCTGCCGCGCGTCTGTCCCACGGTACGAGGCAGCAGGCGGGTCAGCTTTCACCCTTCTTGGGATTCTTGTTCTCCACCACTTCGTCCACCAGGCCGTAACCTTTGGCTTCCAAGGCCGACATGAAACGGTCGCGCTCGGTATCCTTGGCAATGACCTCAATGGGCTGGCCCGTATGCCGAGACAGAATCTCGTTGAGCACATTGCGGGTGCTCAGGATCTCGCGCGCCTGAATCTCGATGTCGGAAACCTGTCCCCCCACCTGCCCGTACGGCTGGTGGATCATCATCTTGGAATGTGGCAGGCAGAACCGCTTCCCCTTGGCCCCGCCTGCGACCAGCACCGCCCCGCCGCTGGCTGCCAGGCCCACGCAATACGTGGCGACAGGACAATCCAGAAACTGCATTGTGTCATACACGGCGAGTGTTGCGCTCACCGAGCCACCGGGGCTGTTGACGTACAGGTGAATGTCCTGGTGCCGGTTTTCGGACTGCAGGAACAGCAGCTTCATGACCACCAGGTTGGCGCTGGCATCGTGAATCGGTCCGTCCAGAAAAATGATCCGGTTTTCGAGCAGCAAATCGCCAATGCCCATCTGCCTCTGCCGCGAGTAATCGCGACTTGCGTGGGCATTCATCACGCCGCCACTCTGCCAATGCATCTCCGCCATCGCTGGATCCTTCAAAATGTTGCCGCCAGTGGGCCTCTTTGTCCGGACTCCGCAGTGCGGCAGGCAGATCGCCTGACGCGGGACAACTCCTGAACCCACATGGGCCACGGCTGACCGTGGATATCGGATGCTGTCGCGCGGCGTCAAGCCACGTGCGGTTCATGCACGGATTCGCAGACCCACCGCGCGACAACAGGCAACGCGATTATAGACACCGGTCGCCCCGGGCATAGCTGGCCGTCTCGAACAGAGACAAACTGCCGGCAGCCGAGCCTGTCACACGCGTGCCACTGACTTCCCCACTGCCGTGTCTCAACAGGGAACAGCACACTGGCCAAGCCAGTGGCACCCAAGAAGAGAATTGTGCAGGCAGGGTTCAACAGGCTGTTATGGCAGCGGAGGGGGCGGTGGCACGGCAGCACCCGTCGCAAACAACGCGCTCAATTCTGCCACTGCACCGGCTGGTGTCCACTGCGTCAGATGCGGTGCCCACACCAGCGACGCGCGCGTGAACTTGCCATCCACCACCATCTGGGCCAATTGAGGCACCATGTAGGGACCGGAACTCTGGCCATCGGCGGCCACGTGGAATTGCGTGGGCAGCGGCGGCGGCATTGCGCCTGGGACCATACCCCCTGGAACCATGCCAGGCGCCATCCCGCCATACGCCATGCGGTTGGCCATCGCGAATCCCAGCCCCCATGCCCATCCCTTCGGCCGCGCCGCCACCTGCCGGATTCTCGGCCGCCGACAACATCGCCTTACCCATCTGGTACGAC
>JBGSIP010000537.1:0-8312 GCA_041742495.1 Planctomycetaceae bacterium | reverse complement strand
TGGCCGTTTGAGCCAGCTGGGCAGACGGCGGCGTTCGTTGGCCCGCGGCGGGTCCATCCCGGGAATCTGTGGCGGCTGAGTCCCGCGGGCTGCGGCGATAATCTCAAGGGGATGCATGCGAACCTTCTACCTCACCCAGATGAACCTGTGAGCGACGACGCGCCAAGGCAGGATGCCGCGTAAACACATTCACCCGCTCAAATCCAAACTCGGCCGCCAGTCGTTCTGCCAACGTCAGTTTCACATCGGACAGCGTTACCCGGCGGCCGCACACCGCCTGCAGGGACGATGCCGGCAATTCACCCGAATTCAGTCGGCCGACCTCCCGCAAAAACCGCGTGTCCCCGGAAACATTCAGGCAGCCCCCAAACCCCACCACGTTGCGCCGCACTCCCAGACCCGTCCAACCCACCAGGTGGTCGCGGGTTCGCAGTTCGTCCCCCACAGGCATCACAGACACCCCCGTGTGGCCAGCCGCGGCCTGCATCGCGCGGCCGATACAGGTGGCCGCCTCCGTGAGCGGCAACTCGTGGAGCGGTGAATGATTTGTCGGCACGGCGCAATAGCAGTTGATCTGTCCGGGCGTATGCGGCCAAATCCCTCCGCCGCGGGCCACCCACACGGCCGTTGCCGACCATGGTTGCGCCAACGCCAGCGGCTGACGGAACGAATCCAGGTTCCGCGACCGGCCCACCGACAGCCCCTGCGGGTGTTCGCACAACACCACTGAGGCATGCCCCATCAGTGCGGCTTCCCGCCACAGCAGTTCCCGTAGCGTCTGAATTGCCGTCAGTTCGACCGTGCCCAGCAGATACACCGACAGCGCCGCTGTCGGCGCGGACGGCGGGGGCAGATTGGCGCGGGAAGACACAATCATCGGCGGGTGTCGCGGCTACTCCAGGACCTCAATGCCGGATGCGATAACGGACACGCGTTTCCGGCGGAAACATCGCAACGGCAGGGGGGCCGACGTCGACGTCCGACCCCCGCTACCGTGGATGTTAGTCCCTGCCGCGGCCAGCGACAAATCGCATCCCAATCACTCCCGATTTTCGCCCGGCAAACTGGCCGGTATCTGCAATTGGACCCTCGCGGGGCTCCTCTCACACTTCGGTTTCGGTCGGCAGTTCGAACCCCCGGCGGTATTCCCGCCCCAGGTGGGGATTGGCGGTACTCGCGAGCGAACCGGTGAACGTCTCCCGCACGGGGTCGAACGCCAGCTTGGGGCCCAGCGTCAGGGGCGTCGCTGCATAGTCCACGCCGTTTTCCTGGCAGTGTTCAACGGTCCGGGTAGCCGTTTCCAGACCTTCCTCATCCCCCTGCAACGAAGCCCGCACTGCATCCCAGTCGGTGTTCTTACCGAGGCGGTACGAGACATTGCCCAGGTGACACAGGGCACTTGACAGGTGCCCGCCCAAAGCGTCCGCCGTCAGTTTGCGGCGATCCCCGGCTCGGACCGCATCAACAAACACGGCAAAGTGGTCGCCCCCACCCTTGAATTCCTTCTGCACGCTGCCATCCGGGTTGAAGCAGACGGCGGAACCGTAGTTGGATGTCATGACACCATAGCCATCGGAACCGTAGAAAATGACGCCGATTTTTGCCCCCTTGAGGTCCGGCGTTTTGAGTCCGCGGGTCTCGAAAATGATCCGTCGACCCTCGTCGAAATCAAACAGCGAGACCAGCGTGTTGGCGGTATCGCCCGCATCTAAGTAGCCCAGCCGTCCACCGAAGGAGGAAACACTCGTGCAAAGTGTCTCGACCCCCAGACCCCAGCGGGCCAGATCCATTTGATGGATGCCCTGGTTCCCGATATCTCCGTTTCCGGCCGTCCATTGCCAATGCCAGTCGTAGTGGAAATTGGGCCGGGTGAGTGGTTCCATGGGCGCGGGTCCACTCCAGATGTCGTAGTCGACACTGGCCGGCGGTTGATAGATGCCCCGTTCGCCGATCGGTCCGCGTGGCTTGTAACACAGCCCCCGTGCCAGCTTCACCTCTCCAATGCCCCCTTGGTCCAGGTAGGCCTTGAATTCCTGCAGCGCGACGTGTGAGCGGGACTGGGTTCCGCAGGCGACCAACAAATCGGGATGCTTCTCCTGAGCCTGCACCAGTCGGCGACCTTCCAGCACGTTGTGGCTGATCGGCTTTTCAACATACGCATGTTTGCCGTGCTGCAGCGCCCAGATCCCGGCCAGCGAATGCCAGTGGTTGGGAGTCGCCACGGAAATTGCGTCGATCTCCTGATTCTCCAGCATCTTGCGGATGTCGGCGTAGTACTGCGGCTTTTTGCCCGTCTTCTTCGTGACGTATTCGACACCCTTTTTCTTGCCGATCGCTTCATCAGGATCGACAATCGCCACCACCTCCGCTCCGGGGTGAGACATATACCCCTGCAGGTGATTCCCCCCGCGGCCGTTCACCCCCAGCACGGCGATGCGGACCACATCGTTCGGTCCCGCCGGTTTTTCGGCCTGAGCATACGCCCGCGTGGCCAGGCTGCCCGCCGCCAAAGCGGCAGCCGTCGCAAACATGGAATCTTCCAGGAATCCCCGGCGTGCACTGGAGAAGGGGCCTACACCACGCATGACACGAACCTTTCGAGGAACTAGCTGGTCGGAAGCAGCGATCGGTTCGCCTGTGTAACACGAGGGGACCGGACGCAGGAGGGACAATTGGGGGGAGCAATCCAATCAACGAATTTCGATGTCCGCTATCGTAGCCTCAATGGATCAAAATAAAACTGAAATCAGTGGGCTGCTGGGAAAGCCTGCGGAATCCGTCAACCAAATTTGATCAGGCGGGCCTGTGTGGCCAACAGCGGCAAGCCTTCGATGGAGGTCCAGTCCGCCGCGGTAATCTCCGCAAACAGTCGAATCCCCTCCAACTCCAGCCGATAGCCTCCGGCACAGTCCCACGGCTCGTCCGTGGCCACATAGGCGTCCAGCTCGTCCCGCGTCCAAACGCGCATGGTCAGCGAAGCCGTTTCGACCCAGGTGTCGAGCACATGGCCTGCGTTCGCCAGACAGGTTGCCGTGTGCAGGCAGTGGGTGCGGCCCTGGAGTTCCAGCAGTTGTCGCACGTTCTCCGCGCGACTCCCTGGTTTACCCAGGACCCGCCCATCCAGGTCAGCCGTCTGATCACCGCCGATCACCAGCGCGTCCGGGAATCGCTGGCTGACCTCCAGGGCTTTCAGTTCAGCCAGCCGCCACGCAATCTCTCGCGGAGGCAAGCCCCCCGACTGCAACGGGCTCTCATCGATTTGCGGAGCCACGGTCGCGAACGGTCGCCCTAGGCGCGACAGCAATCGCCGGCGATACGCCGATGTGCTGGCCAGAATTAGCTCCCGAAATCGGGCCTCCACAAACACATCCTTTCGTTGTCGTCGACCTTGCTGTCACGAGTGGCATCTGCTGAATTGCCAAACGAACTGCTACCATGGCGAGCTACGGCGAAACGCTCGTTGCGTGTGCGGGCGAGGAAAGAACAACTCGCCGTCCGTGCCAGGAACCACCCGCTTTTGCGGACCAGTCAACTGGTGCTGCGAGCGGAGCCACATGGCCACAATCCATCCCGCGGCAAACCCGCCAATGTGGGCCCACCACGCGACACCCCCCGGCTCATTGGAATTGAGGGCTGCCACCCCAATGAGGATTTGCATCCCAAACCAGAAGCCCAGGAAGCCATAGGCGGGCAGATTCAGTACGCGGAAATAGATCGGAATCGGAATCAGCGTCATGACACGGGCCTGGGGATACAGCACAAAGTACCCCCCCAGCACGCCGGCAATGGCACCGCTGGCCCCGATGGTGGGAATCGGAGAACTGGGATCCGTCACCAGATGCGTCAATCCCGCCACCAGCCCCGTCGCCAGATAGAACATCAGGTAGCCGACATGGCCGAAACAGTCCTCCACATTGTCCCCAAAGATCCACAAAAACAACATATTCCCGGCAAAATGCATGAATCCGCCATGGAGGAACATACAGGTCAGCAGCGTCAGTGATGCGGGAATGGCTGGCGTCGTCATGGCATATTCGGCTGGAGGACTCTCGCCAACGACCAGGGATGGGATCGGCGCGGGGGAGCCCGGCAAGGGGTCAGGCGTCAGCGACGTCACCCGGGCCGGAATCATTCCGTACTGCTCGATCAGCCGACCTTCGGGGTCCTGAATCTGCAGAAAGAACACCGCGCCGCACGCCGCCAGAATCGTCCAGTTCACCACCGGCCAGGTGCGCGACGGGATATTGTCATGCAGGGGGATCATTCGGGATCGGTCCAATTCAACAGGGCTTGTACAAAGTCCTCAGTCAACCCGGCCTCCAGCCGTGCCTCACGCTGGAAGACGCGACCTCGCGCTTTGGTGGGGCGCATCGGCCAGTGCAGGTTGGTCACAAAGGCCTCGAAGTCAGACTGCTCCGCTGGCTTGAGTCGACGCAACCACTCAATTCCAAACCGTACGTGACCAATTTCGTCCCGGTGAATCACCCGCATGACCGCGGCGCTCCGCTGATCTCCCACGGCATCGAAGGCGTCCGCAAATTCGAGAGAATGATCCAGATTGGCACCTTCAAACAGAAGTGGCAACCCGGCCAGATACTCAAGCGCCGTCCCGTATCGCTGCGCTTTCTTCCAGATGTAGCAATTCACAGGCAGATCACCGAATTCGATACCCAGGCGCTTGGCACGCTCGGCATGCATGCGGGTATGTCGCTGCTCATCCTGCAGAATGTCCGCGAGTCCCAGCCGAAACTCCGCTGGCAAATCGGGAAATGCGAGTACCACGAGGGCCATGACCTCGAGCGCCTGCAACTCGTGATTGGCCATGACGTGATGCGCGATGGCTCGCTTGCGTGGATCGGCAAAGGCCGCCGGACGTGGCATTGCCGGGGCCTGATTGCGCGAAGCAAACTGCAGATTCGCGGGTCGGCCCGGTTCAACCAGCCATTCCGCAGCCTCAGTGACTGTCGCCACCAGCGGTGACGTCGGAGCGGCGAGCTTATCTTCCAGCGTCGTCGCGGTCAGGACCTGACGGGCAAACTGTGCAACTTCCACCCGCTGTCCCTTCTGGTTCCGTGCCCGCTGCAACGGACACAATGTTTTCGCGGGTGTTCCCGCCACCCCGCTGCTGCACGTGCGCGGCGGTCATCCTCTCGCAACCGTGCTTTGGCGGCAATTCTCTTGTCCGGGATTGTCTCGACCGCAGGCACGCGAGACAATCCCGGCAGACTCATCAGCGCAGAACGGGGTTTTAGAAGTATGGGGAATCACATGAACTTCACTCGGCGGACCTGGCTGGCCAGCGCCGCCGCGGCCTGTCTGCTCGGTTCGTCCCCCGTGCGGGCCGAGCCCCGCCGCGATCCCCGCATCCAGATCGCCGCAACCAAGGCGCTCGACTATCTCTCCCGGGAACAGCGGCGACAGGGATTTTGGGAAGCCAATGGGGGCCAGTACCGTGTGGCCATGACTGCCTTGTCGGGCACTGCCATGTTGTGCGAAGGCTCGACCACCACCCGCGGCCGCTATGCCCGCAACGTCCGGCTCGCGGCCGACTATCTGCTGGAAACGGCCCGGCCCAACGGACTCATTGGGTATGAGGACGACTACCACTACACCTATGGCCACGGCTTTTCGATGCTGTTTCTCTCGCAGGTCATGGGCGAAGAAGCCGACGTCGATCGACGCAAGCGGTTGCGCGACGTCTTGACTCAGGCGGTCCGGTTTTGTGGGCAGGCCCAAACCACGCGCGGCGGTTGGGGCTACGTCTCGGCCAAGGATGGCGGCGATTTTGACGAAGGGTCAACCTGCATTACGCAGGTGCAGGGACTGCGAGCCTGCCGTGAGGCGGGCATCGTCGTGCCCAAGGAAATTATCGATCGCGCCAAGGAATACATTCGCGCGTGTACGACCGATGACGGCGGGGTGCAATACAGCATTCGTGGCGGCGGAGCCCGACCTCCCATCACGGCGGCCGCGGTCGCGGCGATGTACAGCGCCGGACAATATGACGAATCTGACCACGTTCAGAAAATGCTCGATTTCTGTCAGGCCAACGTCTGGCCGGGCGGAACCAACAACTACTTCGGCCACTGGCACTACACGCACTTCTATTACGCACAGGTCATGTACCGCGATGTCGACCAGTGGGAGAAATACTTCGACGAAATCTCGCGTGAAATCCTGCGCAAGCAATCCAGTGACGGTTCATGGCGCGAAGGCCACGTCGGCCCGGTGTATACCACGGCCATGAACTCGACCATCCTGCAGTTGGACAACGGCTACGTCCCCATCTATCAGCGGTAGCCACTGGCGGACGCGTCCCGTTCTCGGTGACGGCTTCCCGCCACAAGGCGGGGGGAAGCAATCATCTTGGAGTCGGGTCATCGACGGCGACGGACCACCAGCACGACATTGTTTGCGCGCTGCCACCCGCTTGGACAACGTCACCGTGGATTGACGAATGTCGCGACGGCGGTGCTGTCCGCCGAGATCGTCAGTTCCAGTTTGAAGGCCGTCTCCGCTGGCAGTGTGTGAACGTCAATGGCGAACGACAGTCGGTGCCGCCCCGCCGCCAGTGATACCGCGGCAGAACCCGCCGGCAGAGGCTCTGCGGGCAGCCCATCAATCCACACGCGGTGTGGCACGGCTGGCGAGAACTGGAACTGCACGGCGCCGGCCTGCCCCACATCCAATTCCGTCCGCAAAAAGACGTACGATTGTCGCTCGGTCCATTCACTCCGCCGCGCGACTTCGACGACCGGGAGTTCGCCCCGTGGCAAGCTGCCGTCCACGCGGCTATAGGCACTCAGCCAGGTCCACTCGGGCAAATCACTGGCCACGCTGGCGAATTCGGTTCTGCGTAGCACATTGACGGCTTCCGGCGTCGCTTGCAGCACCTGCCAGGTGCGAGCAGCTGGCTGCGGAGTGATCGTGAACTCGGGCAGGCGTCCGAGCGCCGACAAATATGCCAACAGGTCATACAGCTCCGCGGTCGTCAGTTTGTCGACCAAACCCGCTGGCATCAGCGAGGCACCGTCCGATTCTTCGACAATGGCCTCGCGCGGCACCCGCCGCAAATTGTTGTCAGCATCGCGCAACACCAGCACCGTGTCCGAGCGTTCCACGGGGATACCCGAGAGCAGCTTGCCATCCTCGGTGAGCACCACTTTCGAGTGATAACCCTCCTTGACCTTCGCACCCGGGTTGAGCATCGATTCCACCAGGTAATCGAGTTGCGCGCTGCCACCCAGACTGCTCAAATCGGGGCCCACCTTGCCACCTGCGCCGCCCACGGCGTGGCACTTCAGGCAATTGAGCGCCGTGCGACGATACACCTGTTCGCCGCGGTGCGGATCGCCGTCGCTGCGCACGTGGGCCACCAGTTCCTGCATCCGTTCTGGCGATAAAACGCGAGGTCCACTGGTGAGCGATGCCGCGCGGGCGAGCGCTGCTTCCAGTGCTGGTTGCGCTTGACCGGTGGTCGAGAGCCGACTGAGTGCCGCCCGGGCCGATTCCTCCGGCAAGGCAACCTCGGCCAAGGCCGCGGTCAGCAAACGGGGACCATCCTTCTGCGCCAAAAACAGATCGGTGACTCCAGCCGCCAGTTCGCCGGTGTTTGTTTGCTGCAGCAGTTCCACCGCGGCGGCGGCTTGACCGGGCTTGGAACGCAACAGCGCCTGCAAGGCACTCAGGCGAACGGCAGCGGCATCGGCGGTTTCAATCTGAGCGCGCAGCCACTCCGGAGTGGCCAGGTCATTCCAACCGGACAGCCGCGCTATCGCCGCCGCACGGACGGTCGGACTTCGAGCGCGATCCAACGCCACGTTCTGCAGCCGCGGGGCCAGTTCGATCACCTGCCATGCCTGCACGCAGTCTGCTGCCGCCAGCGCCAGCACATCGGTGGGCGAATCCAGCCAGTCCGCGAGCTTCGTGGCTTCAAAATCGGGAATCAGTTGGCGTTCATCACGCGCTGCGTTGGCGAGCGCAGCAACAATGCCGGCCCGTTCGTCGTCGCTCAAGGCAGGGTCACCAGCGGCTGCGTACACAGCCTGAATGGTCTCCCGATTGCCAATCCGCGTCACCAGTTCCAACCGCCGCAGACGATCGGCAGCGGGTAAGTCGCGACTTTTGCTGTTGGCAAGCAGCAACCCTGCCAACACGGGGGTGGGCGTCTGTTCGGCCAAGAACTCCAGTTGCCAGCCGCCAAGTTCGTCTGCCGACCAGGCGCCATTGGCGATCGCAGACTCCCACCGCGGCTGAAGCTCCGCCGCTGTCAACGCCATGGCATAGGTGACAAACCGATCGAGTTCCTCCGC